>DASQNB010000803.1:0-4066 GCA_035645175.1 Geodermatophilus sp. | reverse complement strand
CGCGGTGGGCGCCGGGCAGGAGGTCGCGCGCGGCGCCGTCCTCGGGACGCTGTCCGGCGGCCACGCGGGGTGCCCGGTCGCGGCCTGCCTGCACTGGGGCCTGCGCCGCGGCGAGGTCTACCTCGACCCACTGTCGCTGCTGGCGCCGCCGGAGGTCCGGCTGCTGCCGATGGGGTGACCGCGGGCCCTCAGGCTCGGCCGGCGTCGTCGGGCGGGCTCGCGGTGAGGACCTCGCGGAAGTGCTCCACCGTGGGGAACGGGTCGTAGAAGCCGTGCAGCAGCTCCCGCCGGCGCTGGTAGGCGGGCGACCCGCGGAAGCCCCGGGTGTGGTCCTCGACGCGGTCCCACTCGACCAGCAGCAGGTACGTGCCCGGCCGCTCGAGGCAGCGCGACAGCGACAGCCGGCGGAACCCGGGAGTGGTGGCGATCAGCGCTCGCGCCACGGCGAAGGCCGCCTCGAAGTCGGCCTCCCGGTCGGGGCGGACGGGTAGCAGCGCGTGCTCGAGGACCATCCTCAGGCGATTCCCGTGGCGCGACTCCGCACCCGGGTCCGCTCCTCGCTCGGAGCCGTACGCCGCCTCCGCGGTCGCTCCGCTCCTCGCTCGTTCCTCGCTGCGATGCTCACTCCCTGTCGCCGGCGGCCTCGCTGCGATGCACCCCGGGCTGTCGTCATGCGATGTCGGCGAGCTTGGTCCGCAGGTGCAGCACCGCCTTGGTGTGCAGCTGGCAGATCCGGCTCTCGGTGACGCCGAGGACGCGGCCGATGTCGGCCAAGGTCAGGCCCTCGAAGTAGTAGAGGCTGACCACGACCTTCTCCCGCTCGGGCAGCTGCTCGACCGCGCGGGCCAGCAGCTGGCGGGCCTCCCCGTGCTCGGCCATGGCCTGCGGGTCCAGCGCGCTCGTGTCCTGCAGCGTGTCGACCAGGCGCGGGGCGCCGCCCTCGTCGTCGGAGAGCAGCTCGTCGAGTGCGACGACGTTGACCAGGGAGAGCTGGCCGAGGAACTTGCGGACCTCCTCGACGTCCATGTCCATCTCGTCGGCCACCTCCTCCTCGGTGGGGCTGCGCTGCAGCCGGCTCTCCAGCGCCGCCACGGTGTGCTCGAACTGCCGGGCCTTCATCCGCACCGACCGGGGGATCCAGTCGGTGCTGCGCAGCTCGTCGATGATCGCGCCGCGGATGCGGGCCATCGCGTAGCTCTCGAACTTGACCTCGCGCGAGGGCTCGTAGCGGGTGATCGCGTCGATCAGGCCGAAGGTGCCGTAGGACACCAGGTCGGCCTGCTCGACGTGCGCGGGCAGGCCGCTGCCGACGCGTCCGGCGACGAACTTCACCAGCGGCGCGTAGTGCAGGATCAGCCGGTCGCGCAGCTCGGGCGCCCGGTCGGAGACGTAGGCGGCCCACAGTTCGGCCAGTGCGGCGTCGGCATCGCCCGGGGTCTCGTGGAGCCGGTGGATGGCGGCCTCGGTCACTGTCTGCGCTCCCGACTGTCGGAGGCCCCTGCCGGGTGTCCTCGGGGTGGGCACGGGTGTGGTGCGCGATCCGGCGGCGCGCAGAGCAACTGTCTCAGACACGGGCGGCAGTCCTCTCAGGCGCGCGGGTGCGCTCGGGCGTGGACGGCACGGAGCCGGTCGACGGTCACGTGGGTGTAGAGCTGGGTGGTCGCGAGGCTGGCGTGGCCGAGCAGCTCCTGGACCAGGCGCAGGTCCGCGCCGCCCTCGAGCACGTGCGTGGCCACGGAGTGCCGCAGCCCGTGCGGGCCGATGTCGGGGGCGCCGGGCGCGGCCGTCACCGCCGTGTGGACGGTGCGACGCGCCTCGCGGGGGTCGAGCCGGCCGCCGCGCACGCCGAGCAGCAGCGCCGGCCCGGAGCGGTCGGTCGCCAGAGCGGGGCGGCCGCGGGTGAGCCAGGCGTCCAGCGCCCGCTCGGCCGGGGCGCCGTAGGGGACGTTGCGCTCCTTGCGCCCCTTGCCGAAGACGCTCAGCAGGCGGCGGCCGCGGTCGACGTCGTCGATGTCCAGACCGACCAGCTCGCTGACCCGGATGCCGCTGGCGTAGAGCAGCTCCAGGACGACGGCGTCGCGCAGGCCCACCGGGTCCTCCGCCCCGGCGGCCGAGTCGACCACGGCCCGCGCCTGGTCCGGAGCGAGCACTTCGGGCAGCGTGCGGTGGGCCTTGGGGCTGACCAGTCGCAGGCCGACGTCCTCGGCGGTCAGGCCGCTGCGCCGCAGCCAGCGGGTGAAGGAGCGGGCGGCCGCCGCCCGCCGGGCGATGGTGGCCCGGCCGGCGCCGCGGGTGCGGTTGTGTGCCAGCCAGCTGCGCAGCGTGGCCAGGTCGAGGTCCTCGACCCGCGTGCCGCCGCGCCGGACGAGGTGGTCCAGCAGCCAGATCGCGTCGCCCACGTACCCGCGGACGGTGTGCGCGGACAGGTCGCGCTGCCACCGCAGGTGCTCCTCGTAGCCGGCCAGCACCTCCGCCAGCGCAGGGGGCAGCGCGGCGCGCGCGTCGGCGGTTCGGGCGGTCACCCCGAAACCGTCGGACGCGCCCCGCCGGGGGTCAAGCCGAAGCGCCGACCCCGCGCGCATTCACACCATCGCGCCCCTCTGCCGTCACCTCCGTCCCGGGCCGGCGGCCGGCTCCGGCCGGGTCAGCCGCCACCCGGCGTCGGTCCGCTCGACCAGGTCGGCCAGCTCGAGCACGGGCAGTACCCGCAGCACGTCGAGGACGTCGCACCCGGCGACCCGCGCCAGGCGCTCGGGGCTGACGCCGTTGCGGAGCGGGCAGGCGTCGAGCACCCGGACGGCGACGTCGGAGAGCCCGTCGCGCGGGCCGGTGGGCCGCTCCGGCGGGGCGGCCAGGTCCTCCCCCAGCCGGCCCACCGCCTCCACCACGTGCGCGGCGTCGGCGACGAGGACGGCGCCCAGCTCGACGTCGCGCAGCAGCTCGTGGCAGCCCACCGACATCGCCGAGGTGACCGGGCCCGGGACCACCATCACCTGCCGGCCCAGCCTCTGCGCCCGCCGGGCGGTGGCCTGCGCGCCGGAGCGTGCCGCCGCCTCGACCACCACGGTGCCGCAGGTGAGCGCCGCGATGAGCCGGTTGCGCACCAGGAAGCGGTGCTTGTGCGGAGCCGCGCCCGGCGGCCACTCGCTGACCAGGAGCCCCGCCTCGGTGATGCGGTGGAACAGCGCGCCGTGGCCGGCCGGGTAGGCCCGGTCCACGCCGCAGGCCAGCACCGCGACCGTCGGGGCGTCCGCGGCCAGCGCACCGCGGTGCGCAGCCGCGTCGATGCCGAAGGCCCCGCCGGACACGACCGTCCAGCCCCGCTCCCCCAGCTGGTGACCCAGCTCGGCGGCGACGTGCTCGCCGTACGCGGTCGAGGCCCGGGCACCGACGACGGCCACCGACCGGTCGGCCAGCTCGTCGAGCCGGGCCGGGCCGCGGAGCCACAGCGCCAGCGGCGGCACCGGTGCGGTCGTCCGCGGCGACTGGTGCTGCGGGTCGTCGGGCTCCTCGCTGGTCGCGAGCGTGAGGCAGTGCAGGAGGTGGGCGGGCCACTCGTCGTCCTCGGGGACGACCAGGCGGGCACTGCAGCGCTCGGCCCGCAGCAGGTCCTCCAGTGAGGCGTCCTGCTCGGCGCGGGCGCCCACCAGCGCCCGGACGGTGTCCGGTGCGCGGCCCGACCGCAGCCGGCGCACCGCCTCGACCGGACCGGTGTCGTCGACGAAGCGCCAGAGGGCCACGCTGCCGGGCTCGGCCGCCCGGCTCAGCCATGCCCGCGCCCGGCGCACCGCGGGGCCGGCGCGCCCGTCGGACGTCTCCTCGACCAGCCCCTGCTCCATGTCTTCGTCGAGGCCCGGCACGGCGGTCACGCCGCGGCCCGCTGCAGGCGCAGCCCGAGGGCCTCGGCGACGTCGTCGGCACCGGGGACGGTCCGGCCGGCCAGGTCCGCCAGCGTCCACGCCACCCGCAGCACGCGGTCGTAGCCGCGTACGGACAGCGCGCCGCGCTCCAGGGCCCGCTCCACCAGCCGCAGCGCCGGCCGCGGCGGGGACCACCGCTCCCGCAG
>DASQNB010000802.1:0-3190 GCA_035645175.1 Geodermatophilus sp. | reverse complement strand
GCTGCTGCTGCGCGCCCCGGTCGCCACCCTGCGGTACTGGCGCCACCTGGGCACCGGCCCGCACAGCTTCCGGCTCGGCCGCCGCGTCGTCTACCGCCGCGAGGACCTGCACGCCTGGATCGACGCCCAGCGCCAGGAGGCCTGCACCGGCCGTCCTTGACCGCGCCAGTTGTGTCAAACAATACTGAGCCCTTGGAGGTCCGGTTCACGCAGTCGACGCGTCGGCACCGCATCGGCCGAGCCTCCGCCCGGCAGGTCGTGGCCACCGCCGAACCGACCGCGGTCACCACGATCAGTGGCGCCGACGCCTGGCTGTACGTCGGACTTGATGCACGGGGGGCGTCAACTGGAGATCATCGCCTCAAGGTGCACCCGGCCGACGGGCGACGGTCGTACCTGCTGGTCATCCACGTCATGCCGACCCAGCTCCGAGGGGACCGCCCATGACCGACCGCACCCGGCCCTCCGTCACCGCCGACTCGCCGATTGGCGCGGACGTCGACCTCGAGGAGGACGACGTCCGGCTGGCTGACGGGACCCGGCTGACCGAGCAGCGCGCCGCGGAGATCGTCGAGGAGGTCCGGCGTCGCGGCGGCCGCCCGTCCCTCACCGGAGAGGCCGCCGTCTCGCCACGCATCGCCTTCCGCGTCACCCCTGGCGTCCGCGACCGCGCCGCCCAGATCGCCGCTCGAGAGGGCAAGACCATCTCCCAGCTCGCTCGCGAGGCGCTCGAGGCCCGGGTCGCCACGGAGCCGTAGACCTCCTCACGGAGACCGACAACCGCCCAAGGCCTGCGCTACAGACGGGAGAGGCTCGTGGCCTTTCGCAGCATCCAGGATCGGTGGTATGTCACCGACCCGGCGACGGGGAATCGCGTGCGGAGCGCCCGGTACGGGCAGGGGATGCGCTATCGGGCGCGCTTCAAGGACGCCGCGGGCAAGGAGGTCACCCGCGCGTTTCCCGACAAGGAGAAGTCGAAGGCACAGCGATGGCTCGATGAGGTCACGACCAGTCAGGTCACCGGGACCTATGTCGACCCGAAGACCGCCCGGACCACGGTCGCCCAGTGGTGCGAGACCTGGCTGGCCGGCTATGCCACTCGTCGCCCCCGGACCGTGCGGCAGGCGCAGGTCCACATCGCCCAGATCGAGGCCGCGTTCGGTCCGATGCCCCTTTCGGCGGTGCGGCCGTCAGCGGTGCGGACGTGGACGGTGGAGCTCAAGGCCGGCGGCCTGGCCGACAGCTACGTCTATGCGCTGCACTCGCGCCTGTCGCAGGTCATGAGCGACGCCGTGCACGACGGGCTCCTGGCGCGCAATCCCTGTTCGCGGCGCACCTCACCAGGGACAGGCGGTCAGCGCCCCTACGTCGCCACGACCGAGCAGGTGTGGGCGCTGCACGACACCGTCGCTGAGCACCTGCGCCCGGCGATCCTGCTCGGGGCCTTCGTCGGACTGCGGACCGCCGAGGTGGTGGGGCTGCGGGTCTGGGACGTGGACTTCATGCGCGGCGTCGTCCGGCCGGTGCAGCAGGGCAACGGGGAACCGCTCAAGAGCGAGACGTCGCGGACGCCGCTGCCCATCCCGCAGGAGCTGGCGCTGCACCTGTCGGCTGCGGTGGCGCGGTGGGGTGGGGACCACGTGGTCACCGACGGCACCGGCCGGCAGACCTCGACGTGGGCGATCGAGCGGGCCGTCCGCTCGGCCCGGCCGAAGGTCGCCGGGCTGCCCGAGGCGTTCCGCTTCCACGACCTGCGGCACTACCTCGCGTCGCTGCTGATCGGCAGCGGCCTCGACGTCAAGGTCGTGCAGCACCGGCTCCGGCACGGCAGCGCCAAGACGACGCTCGACACCTACGGGCACCTCTGGCCGGACAGCGACGAGTCAGCACGGGCCGCCGTCGGTGCGGTCCTGGCGGCCCGTGCTGGGGACTCGTTGGGGACTGGCAGCGCCTCCCCACGGTGAATCCGCAGGTCAGCGCGGTGTGAGACCTAGATGTCGTAATACATCGCAAACTCGTGCGGGTGCGGGCGCAGCCGGATCGGGTCGATCTCGAACTCCCGCTTGTACTCGATCCACGTCTCGATCAGGTCGGGGGTGAACACCCCGCCGTCGATGAGGTACTCGTGGTCGACCTCGAGCCGGTCGAGGACGGCGTCCAGCGAGGCCGGCACCTTCTCGATGCCCAGGGCCTCCTCGGGCGGCAGCTCGTAGAGGTCCTTGTCCACCGGGGCCGGCGGCTCGATCTTGTTCTTCACGCCGTCCAGGCCGGCCATCAGCATCGCCGAGAAGGCGAGGTAGGGGTTGGCCGACGGGTCGGGCACGCGGAACTCGATGCGCTTGGCCTTGGGGCTGTCGCCGGAGATCGGGATGCGGCAGCAGGCGGAGCGGTTGCGGGCCGAGTAGACCAGGTTGATCGGGGCCTCGTAGCCGGGCACCAGGCGGTGGTAGCTGTTCACCGTCGGGTTGGTGAAGGCCAGCAGCGACGGGGCGTGGGCCAGCAGGCCGCCGATGTAGTGGCGGGCGGTGTCGGACAGGCCCGCGTAGCCGGTCTCGGCGTGGAAGAGCGGCTCGCCGTCCTTCCAGAGGCTCTGGTGGCAGTGCATGCCCGAGCCGTTGTCACCGAACAGCGGCTTGGGCATGAAGGTCGCCGTCTTGCCCTCGGCCCAGGCGGTGTTCTTGATGATGTACTTGAACAGCATCAGGCTGTCGGCCGACCGCAGCAGCGTGTCGAACTTGTAGTTGATCTCGGCCTGACCGCCGGTGCCGACCTCGTGGTGGCCCCGCTCGAGCTCCAGCCCGGCGGCGGCGAGGTTCGCCATCATCGTCGAGCGCAGGTCGCTCTGGTGGTCGTAGGGCTCGACCGGGAAGTACCCACCCTTGGGGCGGGTCTTGTAGCCCAGGTTCGGGCCGCCGTTCTCCCCGGTCAGGGAGCCGGAGTTCCAGGAGCCCTCGACCGCGTCGATGTGGTAGTAGCCCTCGTTGATGCCGGTGGAGTGCCGGATCGAGTCGAAGACGTAGAACTCCGCCTCGGGGCCGAAGTAGGCGGCGTCGGCGATGCCGCTGCTGGCCAGGTAGGCCTCGGCCTTCTTCGCCACGTTCCGCGGGTCCCGGCTGTAGGCCTCACGGGTGATCGGGTCGTGGATGAAGAAGTTGACGTTCAGCGTCTTGTGCCGGCGGAACGGGTCGAG
>DASQNB010000801.1:0-6871 GCA_035645175.1 Geodermatophilus sp. | reverse complement strand
CATGGAGCGGCTGCGCGGCAACCGGTCGCTGTCGGCGGCGCTGACCGGCATCACCGCGGCGGTGGTCGGGGTGATCGCCAACCTGGGTGTCTACCTCGCCGTCCACACGCTGTTCTCGGGGACCGTCGACGTCGACCGGGGACCGCTGCACCTGGAGCTGCCCGACCCCGGCACGCTGCGGCCGGTGCCGCTGGCGATCGCCGTCGTCGCCGCGGTGCTGCTCTTCCGGCTGCGCTGGTCGGTGCTGCGGACCCTCGGCGCGTGCGCCCTGCTGGGCCTGACCGCGGGGCTGGCCGGGCTGCCCGTCGGGTGAGACCGATGAGTCCGGCCGCCACCGGCGGTCGGAAGGGCACCAACGAGAGGACGACGGCCATGACCACCACCCCGCACCAGCGCACCGGCCCCCTGGACACCGCGTTCACCGCGCCGCTGCAGCGCAGTTCCGCACCCGGCGGCTGGACCTACGTGCAGATGCCCGGCTCCGCGGAGTTCTTCGGCACCCGTGGGCTGGTCAAGGTCCGCGGCACGATCGACGGCCGCCCGTTCCGCAGCTCCTTCATGGCCCTGGGCGACGGGACGCACAAGCTGCCGGTCGCCGCCGAGGTCCGCCGGGCCATCGGCAAGGAGGCCGGCGAGACGGTCACCGTGCACCTGCAGGAGCGCCTCGGCTGACTCCCGGGACTCTCGTGCGGTCCGGCGTACCGGCTGTGCGACACGCTCATCGAGCGGATCGTCGGGCGCCGGCCCGAGGACGACGTGGCGATCGTGGCCGTCCGCTGTTCCGCGCAGGAGGACGCACCCGCTCCGGCCTCCTGACCTGGGCGTGCGGCATGCTCTCCGGGCCGCACCCCGAGCCCCGTGGAGGCCCCGCCGATGTCGACCCTGTCCGCGTTCGCCGCCGCGCTGGCCGGCGGGAGCATCGAGGTCGTCGACCTCACGGCCCCGCTGTCGTCGCAGACCCCGGTCATCGCGCTCCCGCCGCAGTTCGCGCAGACCGCGCGCTTCGAGCTGGAGGAGCTCAGCCGGTACGACGACCGCGGCCCGGCCTGGTACTGGAACAACTTCCGCACCGGGGAGCACACCGGCACGCACTTCGACGCGCCCAACCACTGGGTCACCGGCGCCGACGGGGACGACGTCGCGTCGGTCCCGGCCGCCCGGCTGGTCGCGCCGGCCGCCGTCCTCGACCTCTCCGCCGAGGCCGCGGCCGACCCCGACTTCCTGCTCGAGGTCGACCACGTGCGTGCCTGGGAGGACGAGCACGGCCCGCTGCCCGAGGGCGGCTGGCTGCTCTACCGCACCGGCTGGGACGCCCGCAGCGAGTCGCAGCAGGAGTTCCTCAACGCCGACGACACCGGCCCGCACACGCCCGGCATCTCACCGGAGTGCGCCCGCTGGCTGGCGGACAAGGCGCCGGTGATCGGGCTGGGGGTCGAGACGGTCGGCACCGACGCCGGCACCGCACACTCCTTCGACCCGCCGTTCCCCTGCCACGCTGCACTCATGGGCAGCGGCAAGTACGGGCTCACCCAGTTGCAGAACCTGGCGCTGCTGCCGCCGACGGGGGCGGTGCTGCTGACCGCGCCGCTGCCGATCGTCTCCGGCTCGGGGTCCCCGGCGCGGGTGCTGGCCCTGGTCGAGCGGGGATGAGGGGTCGCACCACCGTCGCCGAAGCGGTCGGGACGGCGCTGGTCGGCTGTGGCGTCGACACGGTCGTCGGCGTCGTCGGCTCGGGCAACTTCGTCGTCACCAACGCCATGGTCGCCGCCGGTGCCCGGTTCGTGGCCGCCCGGCACGAGGGCGGCGCCGCGACGATGGCCGACGCGTACGCGCGGATGACCGGCCGGCCCACGGCCCTGACCGTGCACCAGGGCTGCGGGCTCACCAACGCGCTCACCGGGATCACCGAGGCAGCGAAGAGCCGGACGCCGCTGGTCGTGCTGGCCGCCGAGGCGAGCTCGCCGCTGTCCAACTTCGCCGTCGACCAGGGAGCGCTGGCCACCGCCGTCGGCGCCGTCCCGATGCGGGTCACCTCGGCGGCCGGGGCACTGGACCAGGTGGCCGCCGCCGTCGGCACGGCCGTCCACGGCCGACGCACGGTGCTGCTGAACCTGCCGCTGGACGTGCAGGCCGAGGAGTTGCCGGCGCCTGCCGGTCCGCCGGAGGTGCCGGTGCCGCCGGTCCCGGCGCCGGATGCCGGGGAGGTCGAGCGGCTGGCGGCCGCGCTGCGGACCGCCCGGCGCCCGGTCTTCGTCGCCGGCCGGGGTGCCCGCGGGGCGCGGGCCGCGCTGGCGGCCCTGGCCGAGCGGTGCGGCGCGCTGCTGGCCACCTCGGCGGTGGCCAAGGGGCTCTTCCACGGCGACCCCTGGTCGCTGGACGTCTCCGGCGGCTTCGCCTCGCCCCTGGCCGCCGAGCTCATCAGCGGTGCCGACCTGGTCGTCGGCTGGGGCTGCGCGCTGAACATGTGGACGATGCGGCACGGCCGGCTGATCGGTGAGGGTGCGGTGGTCGCGCAGGTCGACGACGACCCGGCGGCCATCGGCGTCCACCGCGACGTGACCATCGGAGTGGTCGGCGACGTCCGCCGCACGGCGGAGGCCGCGGCGGCCGCGCTGGGGGAGGGCGCCGTCCCCGGCTACCGGACCGACGAGCTGCGGACGGCGATCGCCGACCGGGTGCGCTGGCGCGACGTGCCGTTCACCCCCGCCGTCGTCCCGGGCCGGATCGACCCGCGCACACTGACCATCGCGCTGGACGACCTGCTGCCGGCCGAGCGGGTGGTCGCGGTCGACTCCGGCAACTTCATGGGTTACCCGAGCGCGTTCCTCGACGTCCCCGACGAGGGCGGCTTCTGCTTCACCCAGGCCTTCCAGTCGGTGGGCCTGGGCCTCGCCACGGCGATCGGTGCGGCGCTGGCCCGACCGGACCGGCTGCCGGTGGCCGCCCTCGGGGACGGCGGCGCGCTCATGGGGGCGGCGGAGCTGGAGACGGTCGTCCGGCTGGACCTGCCGATGGTGGTCGTCGTCTACGACGACGCCGGGTACGGCGCCGAGGTGCACCACTTCGGCCCGCACGGGCACCCGCTGGACACCGTCCGCTTCCCGGAGGCCGACTTCGCGGCGATCGCCCGCGGCCACGGCTTCGCGGCCGTTCCCGTGCGAGCGCCCGCGGACCTCGCCGGGGTGGCCGAGTGGGTCGCCGGTCCCCGGGACGTGCCGTTGCTCGTCGACGCCAAGGTGGCCGCGGACGAGCCGTCGTGGTGGCTCGCGGAGGCGTTCCGCGGCCACTGACGGCTGCGTGAGCATCGTAGGGAGCGGCCAGCGACCGAGGAGCGGAGCGAGGCCGGAAGGGACCCGATGGGCGCGGCCACTGAGGGAGCCGTCGCGTCCGCTGCTGCAGGCCACCGAGGTCGTGTCCTCGCCGCGCACCGGGCGCGGGATCCGGGTCGCCGTGCTCGACACCGGGGTCGACCTCGCCCACCCCGACCTCGCCGGGCGGGCGGTCACCGCGACCTCCTTCGTCCCGGGCCAGTCCGCCCAGGACGGGCACGGGCACGGCACGCACTGCGTGGGCACCGCCTGCGGACCGCGCACCGTGGCGGGGTCCCGGGGGTACGGCGTCGCCCCGGAGGCGGAGGTCCTCGTCGGCAAGGTGCTCAGCGACGAGGGCTCGGGCACCGATGCGGAGATCCTCGCCGGCATCGCCTGGGCGGTGCGCAACGGGTGCCAGGTGATCTCGATGTCGCTGGGCGCCGACACCCCGGAGCCCAGCCCCGCCTACACGGCCGCCGGACGCCGGGCGCTGGACCAGGGGTCGCTCATCGTCGCCGCGGCGGGCAACAACGCCGACCGCGGCTCGGAGGAGGTCGGCTTCGTGGGGGCGCCGGCGAACAGCCCGGACGTCCTGGCGGTCGGCGCGCTGGACGCCCTCCTGGAGGTCGCGTCCTTCTCCGCCCGCAGCACCGACCTCCCCGGCGGACAGGTCGACCTGGCCGCACCCGGGGTGGACGTCTACTCCTCCTGGCCGGTCCCGACCTGCTACGACACGATCAGCAGCACGAGCATGGCCACGCCGCACGTCGCCGGTCTGGCCGCGCTGTGGGCCGAGGAGACCGGCCTGCGGGGACGGGAGCTGTGGTGGGCGCTGGACCGGGCCAGCCGGCGGCTGCCCCTCCCGTCGGTCGACGTCGGCTCGGGGCTGCCCCGCGCACCGCAGTGACGGGCACCCCCGCCGGCGTCACCCGGGGCTACGGTGCGACGGTGACCGCTGTGATCGTCACCATCGACGACGCGCACCTCGCCGACCTGGCTGCACTCGCCGCGACGCTGCGCGAGCGCGGCATGCAGGTGGACCAGGTGCTCGCGGAGATCGGCGTGATCACCGGGCAGCTGCCCGCCGGCCGGCCGCTGGCGGTGCTGCAGGTCGACGGCGTGACCGCGGTGGAGCCGGCCGGCCGCGTGCAGCTGCCGCCCCCGGACGCGCCGGTCCAGTAACGCACCACGACCCGGTTGTCCCCGCGCGGAGGCGCCGTCAGAGTGGTCGGCGTGCACCGCCTGAGCCCCGGGTCCGAGCCGCCGAGCGGCTCCTTCCGGGTGGTCCAGGGGAACGCGGGCGCGGTCCTGCACCTGTCCGGCGACGTGGACGAGCCCCTGGTGCAGCGGATGCGCGCGGCGGGCCTGGACGAGCGCGAGCTGGTCGCGGTGCAGGTCGCCGCCGTCGGCCACATCGACTCCGCCGGGCTCTCCCTGCTGGTGCGGTGGGCACGGTGCGCGGCGCGGGACGGCCGGCCGGCGGTCCTCCGCTCGGCCTCGCCGCGGTTCCGCCGGGTGCTCGACCTGGCCGGCATCTCGGTGCTGTTCACCCTGCAGGACGACGGCCGCGCCTGACCCGCCTACAGTCCGCCGGGGCGGCCCGCCGCGGGCCGGGCGAGGGAGGGGAACCGTGGACCGACCGCCGGCGATCGCGCTGCTCGGACTCGGGGAGGCCGGGGCGGAGATCGCCCGCGACCTGGTGGCCGCCGGTGCCGACGTCCGTGGCTACGACCCGCGGGTGACCGCCCCGCCCGGCGTGCTGCCGCGGGCCGACGAGGCCGCCGCGGTGGCCGATGCCGACCTGGTGCTCAGCGTGAACAGCGCCGCCGATGCCCCGGTCGCGCTGCGCAACGCCCTCCCGGGCCTGCGCGCCGGCACCGTGTGGGCCGACCTCAACACCGCCGCGCCCGCCGTCAAGCGCGACCTGGCGGCGGCGCTCGCCGGCCGGGACGTGCCGGTGGCCGACGTGGCGCTGCTGGCCACCGTCCCGGGGCGCGGACTGCGCACGCCGATGCTCGTCTCCGGCGACGGCGCCGGCCGCTACGCGCGGGTGCTGGCCGGCTTCGGCGTCACCGTGGACCTGCTGGAGGGTCCACCGGGCGCGGCCATCTCCCGCAAGCTGCTGCGCAGCGTCTTCTGGAAGGGCGTGGCCGCCGCCGTCGTCGAGGCCATGGAGGGCGCGGAGGCGGCGGGGGTCGCCGACTGGCTGCGTGCCGACATCGGCGCGGAGCTGGACCGCTTCACCGCCGCCGACGTCGACGCGTTCGTCGCCGGGTCGCACCGGCACGCCCGCCGCCGGTCCGCCGAGATGGCGGCCGCCGCCGAGCAGTTGCGCGACCTCGGCGTGCCACCGAGGGTCGCCGAGGCCGCCCGGGACTCCCTCGCCGCCCTCGTCGACCGGGGAGCCGAGCCGGCCGGCTGAGCCCGCCGTCCGCGTGATGCGCACGAGGCAGGTGGTGAAGGCCACGGAGTGGACGTCGCCGTGCCGCGGCATCGTCATGTCGTCATGACCTATGGTCGGCGGCGACCCGGCCCACGACCCCAGGGAGACAGCCGGTGCGCATCGGAGTCCTGACCGGCGGGGGCGACTGCCCCGGCCTCAACGCCGTCATCCGCTCGGTGGTCCGTACCGCAGCGACCCAGTACGGCAGCTCGGTGATCGGCTTCCGCGACGGCTGGCGCGGCCTGCTGGAGGACCGGACGACGCCGCTGGACGTCGCTGCCGTCGACGGCCTGCTCACCCGCGGCGGGACGACGCTGGGCTCGGCCCGCGTCGCGCCGGAGAAGCTGCACGCGGGGCTGGCGGACATGGAGGCCGTGCTGGCCTCCCACGGGGTCGACGTGCTGATCCCGATCGGCGGCGAGGGCACGCTCACCGCGGCCCACCTGCTGTCGGAGGCCGGCGTCCCGGTGGTCGGCGTCCCCAAGACCATCGACAACGACATCGACTGCACCGACCTGACCTTCGGCTTCGACACCGCGGTCAGCATCGCCACGGAGATGATCGACCGGCTGCACACCACCGCCGAGTCCCACCAGCGGGTGCTGCTGGTCGAGGTCATGGGCCGGCACGCCGGGTGGATCGCACTGCACGCCGGCCTGGCCGCCGGCGCGCACCTGACCCTGGTGCCCGAGGAGCCCTTCGACGTCGCCGAGGTGGCGAAGATCGTCGAGGACCGCTTCGCCCGCGGGGACTCGCACGTCATCGGCGTGGTCGCCGAGGGCGCGCAGCCACTGCCCGGCACCATGCTCGTCCGCGACGGCGGCGTGGACGAGTACGGCCACCGGCGCTTCACCGGCGTGGCCCAGCAGCTCGGCGAGGAGCTGGAGGCGCGCACCGGCAAGGAGGTGCGCACCACCGTGCTCGGTCACGTGCAGCGCGGCGGCACCCCGACCTCCTTCGACCGGGTGCTGGCCACCCGCTTCGGCCTGCACGCCACCGTCGCCGCGCACGACGGGCAGGTCGGCCGGATGGTGGCCCTGCGCGGCACGGAGATCGAGCTGGTGCCGCTGGCCGACGCGGTCGCGCGGCTCAAGACCGTGACGCCGCACCGGCTGGC
>DASQNB010000800.1:0-2323 GCA_035645175.1 Geodermatophilus sp. | reverse complement strand
GTCCATGACGACGTCGGGCCGGGTGAAGTCGACGGCCACCTGCGCGCCGGCGTTGGCGACGTCGAAGAGCCAGTCGCCGTCGTCGACCATCGCCACGACCTCGAGGTCGTCGGCGGCGTTCACCGCCTTGACCACCTCGGTTCCCATCCGTCCGCGCGCGCCCAGGACACCGACGGGGACGAGGGGCGTCTCGCCGGTGGGGGCGGTGGATCCGTGCTGCTCGGAGCCGGAGTTGCTCGTGGTCACGCGGTCAGGCTTCCCGCCACCGGTCCGCTGTGCAAGACAGCCCGACGGTCAGGCGTGGGCGCGCCGGCCGGCCCAGGCCCACCCGAGCAGGCCGGCGAGGACGCCGACCACGTCGGCGATCCAGTCGGCCACGGACGCCGACCGCTCCAGTGCCGAGATGCCCTGGACGACCTCGCTGACGGCGGCGTAGAGGACGAGCAACCCACCGAGGACGCCGGCCCGGATGCCGGCCCACCTGCCGCTGACCGCCAGGACGGCGAACAGCAGCAGGTGCACCAGCTTGTCCACACCCGGCGGCGACGAGGGGACGTCGTCGGCGGGGGCGAACAGCACCGCCAGGGACACCAGGACGGCCACGGCGAACACGCCGCGCGAGAGCGCGCCGTGCACGGCGAGGGCGGGGTGCGGGCGGTGCATCAGAGGCGGTCGAGCTCCGACTCGCGGTAGGGGCCCACCACGGCCAGGCAGGTGTCGCGGGCGAGCAGGTCGGCAGCGACCGAGCGGACCTGCTCCTCGTCGACGCCGTCCAGCCGGTCGAGCACCTCGCGGACGGGCAGGTACTCGCCGTAGGACAGCTCGCTCTTGCCCAGCCGGCTCATCCGCGAGCCGGTGTCCTCGAGGCCGAGGACCAGGCCGCCCTTGAGCTGGCCGCGTCCGCGCGCGACCTCCTCCGCGGTGAGGCCGTCGGCCGCGACCCGGGCGAGCTCCTCACGGATCAGCCGCAGCACCTCGGGCACCCGCTTGGGCGAGCACCCCGCGTAGACGGAGAACGAGCCGGTGCCGGCGTAGTGCGACAGCGCGGAGCCGACGCTGTAGACCAGTCCGCGCTTCTCCCGGATCTCCTGGAACAGCCGCGAGCTCATGCCCCCGCCGACGGCCGTCTCCATGACCGCCGCCGCGTACCGCCGCTCGTCCAGCCGGCCGAGGCCGACCGAGCCGAGCAGCAGGTGGGTCTGTTCCGTGCGGCGCCGGACCAGGCCGGTGGGGCGTGCGGGCGCGGTCGCCGTGCCCTCCTCGCCCCGCCGCAGCGGGGCCGGCCGCGCCGGACCGGACAGCCGGGAGCCGAAGGCGGCGGTGACCAGGTCCAGCACCTGCTGGTGCTCCACCCGCCCTGCGGCGGTGACCACGACCGAGGGGACGGTGTACCGCCGGCGGTACCAGCCGTCGACGTCGTCCCGGGTCAGCGCCTCGATGGACTCCACGGTGCCGAGCACCGACCGGCCCAGGGCGGTGCCGCCGAACAGCGTCTCGGCGAAGAGGTCGTGGACCAGGTCGGAGGGCTCGTCGTCGCGCATGGCGATCTCCTCGAGCACCACCGTCCGCTCGCTCTCCAGGTCCGCGGCCGTGTTGAGCGCGTCGGTGACCAGGTCGCCGAGCAGGGTGACGGCCAGCGGGAGGTCGCTGGCGAGCACGTTCGCGTAGTAGCAGGTGTGCTCCTTGGCGGTGAAGGCGTTCATCTCACCGCCGACGGCGTCCATGGCCGTCGCGATCTCCAGCGCGCTGCGGCTGCTCGTGCCCTTGAACAGCAGGTGCTCGAGGAAGTGCGAGGAGCCGGCGACGGCGTCGGTCTCGTCCCGCGAGCCGACGCCGACCCAGATCCCCACGGTCGCCGAGAGCACCCCGGGCATGGTCTCGGTCAGCACGCGCAGGCCACCGGGCAGCTCCGTGCGCTCGACCCGGCCGCCGAACTCGTCGACGTCGAGGACGGCGGTCCGTCCCACACCGGCCAGGGCCGGGACGGGCGCCACTGCGCCGGTCCCGGCCCCGGTCAGAGCCTGCGTGGTGTCCGTGGTCATGCCTCCGCGGGCGCGGTGTCCGCGGCGGGGACGGCGTCGCCGGCCGGAGCCGCGTCGCCGGCGCCCTCACCATCGGCGGCCACCGGGACCAGGCTGATCTTGCCGCGGGCGTCGATGTCGGTGATCTCGACCTGCAGCTTGTCGCCGACGTTGACGACGTCCTCGACCTTGCCGATCCGCTTGCCGCCACCCAGCTTGCTGATGTGGACCAGGCCGTCCTTGCCGGGCAGCAGGGAGACGAAGGCACCGAACGGCGTGGTCTTGACGACCGTGCCGAGGAA
>DASQNB010000799.1:0-2131 GCA_035645175.1 Geodermatophilus sp. | reverse complement strand
GGCTCGCACAGCCGGGCCAGCACCAGCACCGAGTCGGACCGGTCCGTCCGTGGCACCGGGGGGACGTCGTCGACCGGCACCGACAGCGGGACGACGCCGGCCACCTGCTCGCGCAGCCGCGCCGGCGCCTGGGCCACCTGGGTGTCGGAGACGCCGGCGAACCAGACCCGGCCCCCGCCGTCGAAGGTGGCCCAGAAGTCGGCGTTGCGGCCGGTGTCCCAGTGCAGCGTGGCCAGCGTCGGCGGTGCGGCGTCCCCCAGGCCGGCGAGCAGCGCCGGGCCGACCACCTCGACGTGGCTGTGCACGAGGTCGAACGGCTCACCGGCGAGGGCGTGCTCGGCGATGGTCGACAGCACCACCTGCTCGTGCGCGTGCGCGGTGCCCACCACCTGCGGGTAGGGCCCGCCGAGCTGCTCGAACCGGCCGGTGGGGAAGGCGCTGACCAGGCCGTCGACCGGCAGCGTCGAGTCGCCGACCGAGGCGAGGACGACGGTGTGCCCGCGGGCGCGCAGTTCGGCGGTCAGCGTGGCGACGACGTTCTCCAGGCCGCCGTAGCCGGGCGGCGGCACCGGCAGCCACGGGCCGGCGTCCATCAGGATCTTCATGCCCACGTCCCCCGGCGGCGCTCGGCGGCGCGGACCGACCGCATCGGCGGACGCTCGACCACCCCGACGTCCCAGCTGACGCCCTCGAGGCCGTCGGCGGTGCGCAGGAACTGCAGCAGCTCGCGGTCCGGCTTCTCTCCGCCGGGCCGGCGGGCCAGGGCGGTCTGCAGGATCTGCCCGGCCATGCGGCCCAGGGCGGCGTCGGCCTGGTGGCTGTGCTGCCGCGTGCCGAGGTCGACCTGGGCGAGGGCGTCGAGGCCGGCGAGGGCGACGAGGTCGACCAGCAGGCCGAGCTCGACGCCGTAGCCGGAGACGAACGGCACCTGCTCGAGCAACTCCCGGCGGCCCGCGTACTCACCGGACAGCGGCTGGACGAAGCCGGCCAGCTCGGGCCAGAAGGCGTTGAGCAGCGGGCGGGCGAGCAGTTCGGTGACCCGGCCGCCGCCGGAGGGGACGATGCCGTCGGTGGTGGTCAGCGGCCGGTCGTAGAGGGCCTTGACGTAGCCGACGGTGGGGTCGGTGAGCAGCGGGCCGAGCAGGCCGACGACGAACTGCGGGTCGAAGGCGATGAGGTCGGAGTCGACGAAGACCAGCAGGTCGCCGCTGGTCGCGTGCAGCGACTTCCACAGCGCCTCGCCCTTGCCCGGCCGGCTGCCGTGCCGGGGGAGCACCGTGTCGACGGAGACGACCCGCGCGCCGGCCGCCGCGGCGACCTCCGCCGTCCGGTCGCTGGAGCCGCTGTCGACGACGACCACCTCGTCGACCAGCGGGCAGGCCTCGACCAGCCGCTCGCGGATCGTGGCCACGATGGTGCCCACGGTGCGCTCCTCGTCGAGGGCGGGGAGCACCACGCTGACGGTGGACCCGCGGGCGCGTTTGGCGCCGACCAGGTCGGCCGCCTGCCACGTCTCGGCGGTGAAGGTGCGGTGGTCGAGCCAGCGTCGGACGTCAGGACGCACGCGTCTCCCCAGGTCGGGTGCCGACGCCGTCGTCGGCACGTGGTCCCCGTCGGGCGTCAGGATGCACGACGACGGGGCGTTTCGTCCCTGTCGCGTCCCTGCTTCGACCGTCGGTGAACGACCGCCCCCGGACGGTGTCCGGGGTGGCAGGCGGTCCGTCAGCCGACGACCACCTCGGTGAGCAGCGCGCGGTACTCCGGGACCGTCGCCATCGGCGGCCGCTCGTCGACGGCGACCGGGGTGCTGTGCGGCACGAACCCGGCGCCGTCGTGCCGGAACTGGGTGAGCAGCCCGCCGGCCTCGGAGCGGCCCCCGGCCCGGGCGAGCACGGTCGACACGACCTGTCCTGCCATCCGGCCCAGCGCCTCCTGCTCCTGGGAGGTGTGCCGGCGGACGCCGAGGTCGACCTGCGCGAGCCCGGTCAGTCCGGAGAGCTGCAGCAGGTCGACCAGCAGCCCGACCTCCACGCCGTAGCCGGACACGAACGGCACCCGCTCCAGCGCCGACCGCCGTCCGGCGTACTCACCGCCCAGCGGCTGCACGAACCCGGCCAGCTCCGGCCACAGC
>DASQNB010000798.1:0-1880 GCA_035645175.1 Geodermatophilus sp. | reverse complement strand
GTCGGCCTGATCAGCCCGCCGCCGCACCACGACATCTACTCGATCGAGGACCTCAAGCAGCTGATCCACGACCTGAAGAACGCCAACAACGAGGCGCGGGTCCACGTCAAGCTGGTCAGCGAGGTCGGGGTCGGGACGGTCGCGGCCGGGGTGAGCAAGGCCCACGCCGACGTCGTCCTCATCTCCGGGCACGACGGCGGGACCGGCGCGGCGCCGCTGACCTCGCTCAAGCACGCCGGTTCCCCGTGGGAGCTCGGCCTGGCCGAGACCCAGCAGACGCTGTTGGCCAACGGCCTGCGTGACCGCATCGTCGTGCAGGCCGACGGGCAGATGAAGACCGGCCGCGACGTCGTCATCGCCGCGCTGCTGGGCGCCGAGGAGTACGGCTTCGCCACCGCTCCGCTGGTCGTCTCCGGCTGCGTGATGATGCGCGTCTGCCACCTCGACACCTGCCCGGTCGGCGTCGCGACGCAGAACCCGGAGCTGCGCAAGCGGTTCACCGGGCGGCCGGAGTTCGTGGTCACGTTCTTCGAGTTCCTCGCCGAGCAGGTCCGCGGCTACCTGGCCGAGCTGGGCTTCCGCTCGCTGGACGAGGCGATCGGCCACGCCGAGCTGCTGGACACCCGCAAGGCGGTCGACCACTGGAAGGCCGCCGGGCTGGACCTGTCCCGGATGCTGGCCGTGCCGGAGCTGCCCGAGGGCGCCGCCCGGCACAAGGTGCGCGACCAGGACCACGGCCTGGACGTGGCGCTGGACCAGACGCTGATCCAGCTGTGCGAGGGCGCGCTGCTCGACGCGCGGCCGGTCAACCTCGAGCTGCCGGTGCGCAACGTCAACCGCACCGTCGGCACGATGCTGGGCTCGATGGTCACCCGGCGCTTCGGCGGCGAGGGCCTGCCCGACGGCACGATCGACCTCACCTTCACCGGGTCGGCCGGCCAGTCCTTCGGCGCCTTCGTGCCCCGCGGGGTCACCATGCGGCTGTTCGGCGACGCCAACGACTACGTCGGCAAGGGCCTGTCCGGCGGGCGGATCGTCGTCCGCCCGGCGCGCGAGGCCACCTTCCCGGCCGAGGACAACGTCATCGCCGGCAACGTCATCGGCTACGGCGCCACCGCGGGTGAGGTCTTCCTGCGCGGCCGGGTCGGCGAGCGGTTCTGCGTGCGCAACTCCGGCGCGCTGGCCGTCGTCGAGGGCGTGGGCGACCACGCGCTGGAGTACATGACCGGTGGCTCCGCGGTGATCCTCGGCCAGACCGGCCGCAACATCGCGGCGGGCATGTCCGGTGGCATCGGCTACGTCCTCGACCTGGCCCGGCACCGGGTCAACACCGAGATGGTGGACGTCGAGCCGCTGGACGGGGAGTCCGCGCAGTGGCTGCGCGACGTGCTGGTGCGCTACGCCGCCGACACCGAGTCGCCGGTGGCCGCCGCGCTGCTGGCCGACTGGGGCCGCTGGTCCGAGCGGTTCAGCGTGATCATGCCGCGCGACTACCGGCGCGCGCTCGAGGCCCGGCGTGCCGCCGAGGCCGCAGGTACGGATGTCGACAGGGCAGTGATGGAGGCCGCACGTGGCTGACTCGACCGGGTTCCTCAAGCACGATCGGGCGCTGCCGCCGCGGCGTCCCGTCGACGTGCGGATCATGGACTGGAAGGACGTCTACCTCACCCGGCAGAGCGGGGAGGACGCCGTCTTCCCGGTCACCGCGGTGCGCCAGCAGGCCGCCCGGTGCATGGACTGCGGCATCCCGTTCTGCCACCACGGCTGCCCGCTGGGCAACCTCATCCCGGAGTGGAACGACCTCGCCCGCCGCGACGACTGGACCGAGGCGATCGAGCGGCTGCACGCGACCAACAACTTCCCGGAGTTCACCGGGAAGC
>DASQNB010000797.1:0-14754 GCA_035645175.1 Geodermatophilus sp. | reverse complement strand
GCGTCGCCCAGCTCCGGCGGCACCAGGGGCTCGAACGTCCGCGGCCGGACCAGGTGCAGCACCCCCGACCCGCCCAGCGCCGCCGCCAGTGCCGTCGCCGTCCGCGTGAGCCTCACCGGGTCACCGTAGGCTCGCCGGTCGTGTCCGCCCTCGACCTGGCCATCGCGGCGGGCGTCGCCCTCGTCGCCGGCGCGATCAACTCCGTCGCCGGCGGCGGGTCGCTGATCCTCTTCCCGACCCTGGTCGCGCTCGGGCTGGGCACCGTGGCGGCCAACGTCACCAACTCGATCGCCCAGTGGCCGGGCTACCTCGGCAGCGTCGTCGGCTTCCGCCGGGAGTACGCCGGCCAGCGTGGCCGGCTGGTCCGCTTCGGCGTCGTCGCCCTGCTCGGCGGCGTCGTCGGCAGCGTCCTGCTGCTCACCACGCCCACCGCGGCCTTCGACGTCGTCGTCCCCGTGCTGGTCCTGCTGGCCAGCCTGCTGCTCGCCGTGCAGCCGCTGCTCACGAAGCGACTCAGGAAGGCCGAGGACGGCGGCGCGCGGCGCGACCCGGTGTGGCTCTACGTCGCGCTGTTCCTGGCCACCGTCTACGGCGGCTACTTCGGCGGCGCGCTCGGGGTGATCCTGGTCGGCGTCCTCGGCGTGGGCCTGCACCGGCTGAAGCTGGCCAACGCGCTGAAGTCGGCGCTGTCGGCGGTCACCGCCACCGTCACGGTGGTGGTGTTCGGCCTGTTCGGTCCGGTCGACTGGCTGGTCGTCGCCGTCGCCGCCCCGGCCAGCCTGCTCGGCGGCTTCCTCGGCGCCCGGATCGCCACCCGCATCCCCGCGACCCCGCTGCGCGTCTTCATCGTCGCCTTCGGCGTCGCGGTGTCGGTCTACCTGTTCACCCGCATCTGACCCCCGGCACCGGCCCGAACGGGTGAGCCGGGCTCAAGCCGTCGCCCAGGTGACCGATCACCGGTACATGCCGACCCGTTCCCGCCCCCGGCTGCTGCCGGGTGCCCCTCGCCGGGTGTTGCGGGTCACGCTCCTGCTCGGCGCCGCCGCCATCGTGGTCACGGCCGTCTTCGGTCCCGCCGTGGCCGCGGGCTCCGACGGCGCCGACCTCGGCCACTTCTCGATCGTCCTCGCCCTGCACGCGGCGCTGGTCGGCCTGCTCGTGTGGCGGGCCCGGACCCTGCCGCAGGAGCGTGTCGTCTGGTCGCGGATGGCCCTGGCGGGCCTCGTGTTCGCCGCCGCCGCACTCACCGCCGGCGTGTTCGCCCTGATCCCGGGGATGCGGCCCTTCACCGCCGTCCCGATGGCCTGGGCACCGATGGCGGCGTTCCCGCTGATCCACAGCGGCCTGGTGCGCTGGAACCGGTACACCACCGGACTGGCCGATCCCAGCGACGTGCTGAACGGCGTCTCCGGGGGCCTGGCGGCCCTGGCGGCGCTCAACGTCGTCCTCCACGGCAGCGCGCTGACGGCCGGACCCTGGTGGGAGGTCCAGGCCCTGCTGGCGCAGGTCGCGACCGACCTCGTCCTGCTGGGCACCGCCCTGTCCGTGGTGGGCCTCGGCGCGATGGGCCGCGACCCGCGCAGCTGGCTCGTCGTCGCCGCGTTCGGGATCTCCCTGCTGGGGGACGGCGCGGCGCTGCTGGCCGAGGGCGCACCGGTCGCGTGGGCGGCGACCGCGGAGCCGGTGGGCGCGGTGCTGCTGTGCCTGGCTGCGATACTGCGTCCGGCGCAGACCACTCCTCAGCCCACCGAGCCGGCGGCGCCGACGATCGGCTCGTTCGTCGTCATCACCGCCTCCACGGCCGTGCTGGTGGCCGAGGCGGTGACCGGCGCCGTCGGGCCGGCCACCTGGCTCGCCGCGCTGGCCGCGCTCGGGGCGAGCGTGCGGCTGCTGGTCAACGTGCGAGAGCTCGCCCAGCTGGCGGTCACCCGCAGAGAGGCCCTGACCGACGAGCTCACCGGGCTGGCCAACCGCCGCGCCGTCCTGCACCGGGTCGACGAGCTGTGCGCCGAGCGGGTGCCGTTCACCTTCGCCCTCCTCGACCTCGACAAGTTCAAGGAGGTCAACGACGGCCTGGGCCACGCCGCCGGCGACGACCTGCTCCGGCTGGTGGCCGACCGCCTGGCGCCGGCACTGCGCGCCGGGGACCTGCTGGGCCGGCTGGGCGGGGACGAGTTCGCCGTGGTCGCCTGCAGCGAGCCCGGGGCCGGCCCGGACGCCGAGGTCCTCGGCCACCGGGTGCTGAAGAGGCTGGAGCGCCCCTTCCTCATCAGCGGGATGTCCGTGCACGTCGCAGCAAGCATCGGCCTGACCTGCTCCAGCAGCGGTGACCGGACCGAACTGCTCCGTCAGGCCGACACCGCCATGTACGCCGCCAAACGCTCGGGCACGGGGCTGGCGGTGTACGACCCGTCCCGGCACGCTGACAGCAGCGGCCACCTCGCACTGGTCGAGGAGCTGCGCACCGCCCTGTCCACCGGCCAGCTGGTCCTGCACCACCAGCCACAGGTCGACGTCTCGACCGGCTGCACCGTGGGGGTGGAGGCGCTGGTCCGCTGGGCCCACCCCGTCCGGGGCCTGCTCGCGCCGGCACAGTTCCTGCCACTCGCCGAGGTGCACGGCCTCATGGGGGCGGTCACCGAGGAGGTCCTCCGCCAGGCGGTCGCCCAGGCCGCCGACTGGCGGCGCCGCGGGCTGGAGCTGCGCATCTCGGTCAACCTGTCGGCCAGCAACCTGCTCGACACCGACCTGCCGCGCCGCGTCGCCGCCCTGCTGGCCGACGCCGGGCTGCCCGCGGGGTGCCTGGTGCTGGAGGTGACCGAGACGGTGCTGATGGGCGACGCCGAGCGCAGCCTCGCCGTCGTCACGGCCCTCACCGCGCTCGGTCTCACCGTCAGCATCGACGACTTCGGCACCGGCTACTCGTCCCTGTCCTACCTGCGCGACCTGCCGGTCGCCGAGCTCAAGCTCGACCGGTCCTTCACTGCCGACCTGCTCGTCGAGGCTCGGACCGAGGCGATCGTCGCCTCCACCATCGACCTCGCCCACCGGCTGGGCCTGCGGGTGGTCGCCGAAGGCGTGGAGCACGAGGCGACGCTGGCGCGCCTGGCCCACCTCGGCTGCGACGAGAGCCAGGGCTACCTGCACTCCCCGCCGTTGCCGGCCGACCTGCTCGAGCAGTGGCTGGACCAGGCCGGGACGGCGCAGCAGCTGCTACAGGTGTGACGCGGGGCGCACCTGGCAGACGGGACCCGTGTGACGGAGGGGTCCACTCGACGGCGGACACGCTCGGCGCCTCCCGCCACGGCCCGCCGTGCTGCCTACCGTCGGGCCATGCGCGAGAACCGACTCTCCCCGGTCCGGAACGCCGTCGAGTGCCCCGAGGCCCGCGTCCAGCGGCTGCACCTCATCGCCGCCGCCCGCGTCGCGGCGGTGCGCCCGGCATCGGAGCAGCAGGTCGCCGACATCGTCCGCGTCACCGTGGACGACGAGGTCGACACCAGCACCTTCCGGGCGATCGTCACCGACATCTCCGACGACCTGCTCCGCTGAGCCTCGGCCCCCTCCCGGGCACCGCCCCGAGCCCGCGAGGGGTGGGGAGGAGGTCCTTTCTCATTCCCCGCCGCGGCCGGGCTCGCCGATCGCGATCATCGCCTCCACGGCCCGGCGGGCCCGGGCGGCGGTCCCGGCGTCGACGTCCACCGCGCCCTCGCCGGTGCGCAGCGTCTGCAGCAGCTTGGCCGGCGTGATCATCTTCATGTAGCGGCAGGCGGCGCGGTCGTTCATCGGGATGAACTGCGTCCCGCTGTTGAGCGCCCGCAGCTGGTGCAGGATGCCGACCTCGGTGGCCACCAGCACCTGCGGCGCCCGGGTGGTCGCGGCCTGCTCGACCATGCCGCCGGTGGACAGCACCCGCGTGCGGTCGGCCGGCAGGTCGCCGTGGCTGACCAGGTCGAGCACCGAGGTGGTGCAGCCGCACTCGGGGTGCACGAGGATCTCGGCGTCCGGGTGGGCGGCCACCTGCGCGCGGACGTCGGACGGGCTGATGCCCGCGTGCACGTGGCACTCCCCCGCCCACACGTGGATGTCCTCGCGCCCGGTGACCCGCTTGACGTGCGCGCCGAGGAACTGGTCGGGGAGGAACAGGATCTCGCGGTCGGCGGGGATCGACCGGACGACGTCGGCGGCGTTGGACGACGTGCAGCAGATGTCGGTCTCGGCCTTCACCGCCGCGGTCGTGTTCACGTAGCTGACGACGACGGCGCCGGGGTGCTCGGCCTTCCACTCGCGCAGCTGCTCGGCGGTGATCGAGTCGGCCAGCGAGCAGCCGGCGGCGTGGTCGGGCAGCAGCACGGTCTTGTCCGGCGAGAGGATCTTCGCGGTCTCGGCCATGAAGTGGACGCCGCAGAAGACGATCTCGCGGGCGTCGGTCTGCGCGGCGACCCGCGACAGGTAGAGCGAGTCGCCGGTGAAGTGGGCGACGTCCTGGATCTCGGGGACCTGGTAGTTGTGCGCCAGGATCACCGCGCCGCGCTCCTCGGCCAGCCGGCGGACCTCGGCCGCCCACGTCTCGTACTCGGCGGGCGACAGCGTGCGCTCGTCACCGGCGACGGCGGGGGTGGCGGGCGCGATGGTGGCGGTCACGGGGCTCCTCGGCTGGATGGGGTGCGGCTCCATGGTCCCGCGCCGGAGGGCGGCCGTGGCGTGGGGCACCCCGCTCAACACCCGCGCGGCCGCTCCCCTTCCCGCGCTACCGCAGGTGGCCGGTGTCGTTCACCAGGCGGACGGCGGCCCACCCGTCCGAGCGCCAGGCGACCGTGCTGAACGACGCGGCCTCCAGGAACACCCGGTGGACGACCTCGTCGGGCACGTCCAGGCCCGCGGCCAGCAGCAGCTTGATCGGCGTCACGTGGGCGACGACGAGCACCGTCTTCCCGGCGTGCCCGCGCAGGATGCGGGCCCGGGCGCGGGCCACGCGGTCGCTGACGTCGGCGATCGACTCCCCACCCGGCGCGGCCACGGTGATGTCGTCGGCGAACCGGCGCGCGGCCAGCGGGTGCCTCGCGCGGGCCTCGTCGGCGGTCAGGCCCTCGAACTCGCCGAAGTCCAGCTCGACCAGGTCGTCGTCGTAGTGCACCGGCAGGCCCAGCACCGCCCCGACGACCTCGGCGGTCTCCCGGGTGCGGCGCAGCGGCGAGGCGACGACGACGTCGATGCCCAGCTCCCCGGCCCGCTTCGCCGCGGCCTCGGCCTCCGCGCGGCCGGCGGCCGACAGCGGCAGGTCGTTGCGGCCGCTGTACCGGCGTTCCGGGGTGTGCTCGGTGCGGCCGTGCCGCAGCAGGTGCGTGACCGTGGTGACGGCGGGCGCACGCGCGACGACCGGCTGGACGTCGTCCTCGACGGTGGTGGGCTCGGCGGCCAGGTCGCGGTGCACCGGCCGGCCGTCCATGGCGCTGTTGGCCAGCGCGTCGGCGGCGCCGTTCTGCGCGCGCGGCACCCAGGTGTAGCGGACGCTGCCCAGCTGCCGGGCGATCTGGCGAGCCTGCAGCGCCAGCTTCTGCATGTCGGGGTGCTTGACCTTCCAGCGACCCGACATCTGCTCGACGACGAGCTTGGAGTCCATCCGGACCTCGACGTCGGCGGTCGGGTCGAGGTCGAGCGCCGCCTGCAGCCCGGCGACGAGCCCGCCGTACTCGGCGACGTTGTTGGTCGCCCGGCCGACCGACTCGGCCCGCTCGGCGAGCACCTCGCCGGTCGCCGCGTCGCGGACCAGCGCGCCGTAGCCGGCCGGCCCGGGGTTTCCCCGCGAGCCGCCGTCGGCCTCGACGACGAAGCGGCGGGTCACCGGCGGCCCTCCGCACGCGTCGAGATCGGCGATCTCGCACGGTTCCGGTGGCGTGGCCGTGCGAGGTCGCCGATCTCGGCGGGGACGTCGGTCACAGGCCGCTCTCCGCGGTGCGGACCAGGATCCGGCCGCAGTTCTCGCACCGCACCACCTCGTGCGGGTCGGCGTTGCGGACGGCGGCGAGCTCCCGGCCGTTGAGCTCGATCCGGCAGCCCTGGCACTGGCGGGCCTTGAGCACCGCCGCGCCGGTGCCGCCGGTCTGGGTGCGGACCCGCTCGTAGAGGGCCAGCAGGTCGCCGGGGAGGCGGGCGGCGGCCTCGGTGCGGGCGGCCTCGTGCTGCGCCGTCCCGTCGGCGATGTCGGCCAGGGCGTCCTCGCGCAGCTGCTCGGCCCGCTCGAGCTCGGCCCTCGCCGTCTCGTGGCCCGACCGTGCCTCGGCCAGCGTCGCCTCGGCGGTCTCGAGCTGCTCCATGAGCTCGAGCTCCTGGTCCTCCAGGTCCGACTGCCGCCGCGCCAGTGACTGCATCTCGTGCTGCAGGTCGGTCATCTGCTTGGCCGAGACGCTGCCGGAGTCCAGCAGGCCCTGGTCGCGGACCACCCGCTGGCGCACCGTCTCGACGTCGCCCTCGAACCGCTTGACCTCCCGCTGCAGGTCGCGCACCTCGGTCTCGGCGCGCACCACGGCGGCGGACAGCTCCCGCTCCTTCTCGGCCGCCGCCTCGACCGCGGCGTTCTCCGGGAGCGTGCGCCGGCGGTGGGCCAGCTGTCCCAGGGCGACGTCCTCGGCGGCGAGGGCCAGGAGCTTCTGCTGGTCGAAGTGGTCGGCCTTCACCCGCTCAACCTACCTGCGGCCGGAGGGCTCCTCAGCCGCTCCGGGGTCCCGACCGGCCGCGGCGTGCGACGTCCACGGGTCGGTGCGCCGCCGGGAGACGGCGACCTCCACCCGGCCGGACAGGTCCCGGGCGAGGACGTCGGCCGCGACGGGCAGCCAGGGCCACTCGGAGGCGAAGTGCGCCACGTCACAGAGTGCAGGACCCCGAACCTCCTGCGACTCCGACACGGGGTGGTGCCGCAGGTCGCTGGTGAGGAGGACGTCGGCGCCCGCGGCGGCCGCGGCCGGGAGCAGCGAGCCCCCGCTGCCCCCGCAGACGGCGACGGTCCGGACCGGGCGTGCGGGGTCGCCGGCCGCGCGGATCCCGCCGACGGTCTCGGGCAGGGCCGCGGCGGCGAGCCGGGCGAACCGCTCGAGGGTCACCGGCCCCGGCAGCCGGCCGACCCGGCCGAGCCCGGCGCGGGGGTCGCCGGCGGCCGGCTGGAGCGGCGCGGTGTCGGTGAGCCCGAGAGCGGCGGCGAGTGCGTCGTTCACCCCGGAGTCGGGCGCGCGGTCGGCGTTGGTGTGCGCCACGAACAGCCCGGCTCCGGCCCGGACCAGCCGGTGCACCAGGCGGCCCTTGGGGTCGTCGGCGGGGACGCCGTGGACGGCGGTGAGGAACAGCGGGTGGTGGGTGACCAGCAGCTGCGCGCCGGTCTCGACCACCTCGTCGACGACGGCGGCCACCGGGTCGACGGCGAACAGGACCCGCTGCACCGGCTCGTCGGGGTCGCCGCAGACCAGCCCGACGGCGTCCCAGTCCTCGGCCAGCGCCGGGTCGTAGCGCACCTCGAGAGCGGAGACGACCTCCCCCAGTGTCACGGTCACGCGCGGGACTGTAGGTCAGCCGGCCGTCCTGTCCCCCCGGCCAGGGCCCGCCCACCACCGCGTTTGATCATCGGTTGTTGCCGGCGACACGCGCGGACACCCCGCGTACGGCGGCAAGAATCCCATGATCGTCGGCGGGTCAGACCTCGGCCGGCACCCGGGGGCTCGGCACCACCGGCGGACGACGCGAGGACCGCACGACGCGGGCGAGGACCGACGGCGACATCAGGGTGGGCGGCGGCGCCTCGAGCTGGGCCACCCGCACGAAGGCCGTCCCGACCGCGGTGTCGGACCACGCCGCGCGTTGCACCGCGGTGGTGTACGCGTTGAGCACCCGGGTCCTCCGGCTGACCGGACCGCGGTAGCCGGGCAGTCGTGCGGTGCCCCCGGCGGACATCTGCCAGGGGGTGTCCACCGCCGCGGCGCAGGCCTGCCAGAACTCCTGCGCCAACCGCGGCCGGTCCACCCCGCCGGCCAGCACCTCGCGCAGCGCGAGCGCCTCCAGGGCAGCGACGGTCATCCCCTGGCCGTAGACGGGGTCGAAGCTGCAGATGGCGTCGCCGATGACCAGCAGCCCCCGCGGGGAGCAGGCCAGCCGCTCGTACCGCCGGCGCACCGACGCTGGGAACCGGAAGCGCCGCGGTTCGTCGAGCGGGACGCTGGAGGTGATCACGTCGTGCAGGAGCGGTGAGCACAGGGTCGCGGCATAGGCCTCGAAGCCGTCCGGGTCGATCGGCGGCCGGTCCCCGAAGAGGCCGGCGAGGGTGCAGAGCCACCGGTCCCCCTCCTGCGCGAACAGGCCACCGCCCCGCTCGATGCCCGGCGAGGCGTTGAGGAGGACCCCGAGCGCGCCGTCCGCGTGCGCGGGGTCCCGCCGGTACTGGCGAGTGGCGTAGCTGAGGTCGACCTCCACGCGCTCCTCCTCGGGCGGCTCGAAGCCGAGCGCGGCCAGCCACTGCGGCGCCCGAGACCGTCGGCCGGAGGCGTCCACGACGAGGTCGGCGTCCCATCGGCGCAGCTCGAGGGCCGGGTCGTCCCGGTCCATCCCTGCCACGCCGGTGACCCGGCCCGAGCCGTCGTGCAGCAGGTCGCGGACGCCGATCCTCCCGTGCACGGTGATGCGGGGGTCGGCCAGGGTCCGGCGCCGCACCTCCCGCTCCAGCAGCGGCCGGCCGACCATCAGCGTGCGCAGCCCGGAGCGGGCGGGCGCCATCGCCCGACCGTCGGTGATCCACCGGAAGACCTCCTGCGGGTCCCCGGGCAGGGCTCCCTGCGCCACGAGGTCGTCGGTCAGTCCCGGGAACAGCTCCTCGAGGGCCCGCAGGCCGCGGGACAGCAGCGCGTGTGCGTGCGCCGACTGCGGGGCCCCACCTCGGGGGACGGCGTCCTCGGGCAGCGTGTCGCGGTCCAGCACCACGACCCGGCCGACGTGCTCGGCGAGGACGCGAGCGGCCAGCAAACCGGCGATGCTCGCCCCGATGACGACGGCGGTGCCGCCCCGGCCGGTGGTGGGAGCGGTCATCACCACCTCCCGGTCGGGTCGCCGCCCTGCAGCGGCGGCTCCTGACCGACCTGAGGCAGGACCGGCGTCGCCTGATACACCGGCCGGGCCATCGCGACACGACGGCCGTGCCGGGCCAAGCCCATCTCCACCTCGGACTCGGCGAGCGCCCGCAGTCCGGGCCCGAGGTCGTCGGTCACCCGCCACCCGTGCCGGGCGTACCAGGGCGCGTTCCACGGCATGTCGGCGTAGGTGAGCAGGGTGACCCGCCGGGCACCCGTCGCCCAGGCGGCGGACACGGCGGCCTCGAGCAGGGCCGCACCACGGCCACGGCGCATCGCCGAGGGGTGCACCGACAGCTGCTCCAGGTGCACGTCGCCGTCCACCCGCTCCAGGACGGCGAAGCCCTGCACCGGCCGCCCGACGACCAGCACCAGCCACGCCCGGGCCCGCGCCACGGCCGACGCCGCAGGCGGCAGGTCCAGCACACCCCGCGCCCGGAACAGCTCGTCCGCGGCCGCCTCGACGGCGGGGACCTCGAGCAGGTCGGCGGCCGAGGCGGCCCGGACGACTGCGACACCACTCACGTCCGCAGCGTCCCAGGTGAGCGGGGTGGAAAGCTGGGTCACCGTGGCGGATCGGGGGTTGCGTGCACCGGCCTGGCTCGAGGAGCTGGTGCGCACGACGCCTCCCCCGGTGCCCTGGCGGGACGTCGTCCGATTCGCCGTGACCGTGCCCGCACCGCTGGCCGTGGCGGTCGCCGTCGAGGGCGGGATCGACCCCGGACCGGTGCTCGGCGCGGGCGTCTTCGCCACCACCGGCGCGCTGGCCGGCAGCCTCGCTCCGCAGGGCGGCCCGCTGCGCGACCGGCTGCGGCGCACCGCCGCGGCGACCGTGTTCGGCGGCGTCGGGCTGCTGATCGGCCAGTTCGCCTCCGGCGGCGGCTGGCTGCCGGTGGCCGTGATCGCGCTCGCGGCGGCGCTGGCGGCGTTCGTCAGTGCGGTGAACGCCGCGCTGTCCCTCGGCGCCCTGCAGCTGCTGGTCTACACCGCCCTGGCCTCGGGGCTGGTGACCCCGCTGTCCACCGCGGCAGAGGTCGGCTTCTTCGTCGCCGGCACCGCCTGGGCCACCCTCACCACGCTCGTGCAGTACGCCACCGAGCCCAGCGACCCCGACCGGACGGCGGTCGCCACCGTCTTCACCCGCATCGGCGAGCTGCTCGCCGATGCCGGGACACCCCAGGCCGAGGAGGCGCGCCGGCAGCTGACCACCGCACTCAACGACGCCTACGACCGGGTCATCGGCTCGCGCAGCCGCACCGCCGGCCGCAGCCGCGAGCTGTCCGAGCTGGCCGGGATCCTCAACGCGGCCGCCCCGCTGGTCGAGGGCACGGTCGCCACCGCCCGCGCCGGGGTGCCCGCCGACCCGCAGGACGTCGGCGCCGTCCACGCGCTGGCCGCCGCGGTCACCGGCACGCAGCCCCTCCCGGACGGGCGCCCCGAGCACCTGGAGCAGGGCGCGCCCACCCGGCGGGCGGTGCGCCACGGGCTGCGCCTGGCGTGGAACGTCGTCGGGGACCCCCAGGAGCGGGCCGGTGCCGCCATGCCCCAGCCGCGGCCGGACTGGCGGTCCCGGCTGCGCGAGCTGGGCGACCGCACGCTGGGCAGCGCCGACACCCGCGCCTTCGCCGTCCGGCTGGCGCTGTGCATGACGATCGCCGAGATCGCCCGCCAGTACCTGCCGATCGAGCGGCCCTACTGGGTGCTGCTCACCGTCGCGATCGTGCTCAAGCCCGACTTCGGGTCGGTCTTCACCCGCGCGGTCCAGCGCGGCGCCGGCACGCTGGTCGGCGTCCTCATCGGCTCGCTGCTGCTCTCGGTGCTGCCGCGCAACGCGTGGGTGCTCGTCGCGATGGCCGCCGCCGCGGCGCTGCTGCCGTGGGGGCGCGCGGCGAACTTCGGCCTGTTCTCGGTCTTCCAGACGCCGGTGATCATCCTGCTGCTCGACCTGGCCCTGCCCGGCGGTCCCGGGCTGGTCGGCGCGCGGCTGCTGGACACCCTCATCGGCTGCGCGATCGTGCTGGTCTTCGGCTACCTGCTGTGGCCGCAGACCTGGCGGGCGCCGCTGGACGAGGCGCTGCGGGACGCCGCGCACGCCCTCGACGAGTTCGTCGAGGCCGCCTTCACCGGCAGCCCGACCGAGCGGCGGCGGGCGCGGCGGCGCAGCTACCGGGCGCTGACCGAGCTGCACACCCAGCTGCAGCGCCGGCTGGCCGAACCGCCGCCGGTGAGCACCCGGGCCGCCGCGATCTGGCCGGTGATCGTGCAGCTGGAACGGACGTCGGACGCCGTCACCGAGGCCGTGATCGCCACCCGGCACGGCGAGCCCGCGCCGGACCTCGCCCAGGTCGCCGTCCTGCGCCGGGCCATCCGGGAGTTGGAGGACGACATCCGGCAGCACCGGCCGCCGGACGACGCGGAGATCCACGCCGACGGCGTCCTCGCGCCGGTGGCCCGCGAGGTGGACGCCGCCCGCCGGCTGGTCCGTGACGCCGCGCCCGGCCGCCGTTCCGGCACTGCCGTCGCCGACGAGCAGCTCAGCGGGTAGGGGCCCGGCGCCCGGGTGAGGATGGCCGGGTGACCCCTCGCGAGCTGACCGTCCGTACCGACGACGGCGTCGACCTGCACGTGGAGATCGACGGCAGGCCGGACACCCCCCTGACCGTCGTCCTCAGCCACGGGTTCACCGCCCGGCTGGGCGAGTGGGACCTGCAGCGCGAGGCCCTGCGGTCCCGCGCCCGCCTGGTGCTGTGGGACCAGCGCGGGCACGGCCGCTCGGGCTGGACACCGCTGACCCGGGCGACGATCGACCGCACCGGCCGCGACCTCGGTCAGGTGCTCGACGCCGTCGTCCCCGAGGGGCCGGTGGTGCTGGCCGGCCACTCGATGGGCGGGATGAGCGTCATGGCCCTGGCCCGCCAGCGGCCCGAGCTGTTCGGCAGCCGCGTCGTCGGCGCCTTCCTGCTGGCCACCTCCGCCGGCGGGCTGGTGAGCCACGGCGTCGTCGGCCTCTGGGTGCGGGTGCTGCGCCGGCTGCACCTGCTGCCGCTCTACCTGTGGCTGCTGCAGGCGCTCGCCCCCACGATGGAGCGGCACCGCCGGCGCGGCACCACCGTGGGCCGCTGGTACATCCGGCGGCTGCTCTTCGGGCGGGACGACGCCGACCGCGAGGCCGTCCGCACCGTGCAGGACCTGCTCGAGGAGACACCGCTGCCGGTCACGATGGCCTTCTACGCGACCTTCCTCGATCACGACGAGTCCGCGGCGCTGCCGGTGCTGGCCCGGGTGCCGGTCACCGTGGTCGCCGCGACCCACGACCGGCTCACCCCATTCCCCCACGGACGGCGGCTCGCGGAGGGGATCGGCGCGGCGGCCGAACTGGTCGTCGTCGACGGCGCCGGCCACAGCGTCAACCTCACCCGGACGGCGGTCGTCGACGCGGCGTTCCTGCGGCTGCTGGACCGCGCCGAGGGCGTGCTGCCGGACCGGCGGCGGACCGGCTGACCTCCGGTGGACGTGACCCGCGCCACGTGATCGGGTAGGGGCGACCCAGCGGGGGCCGAGGCGTCCCGCCGGCCCCCAGGGGAGCTGGGACGACCCCCCGCCCGCTGAGCCGGCGGGGGCACGGAGGGAGCACGACCGTGGACCGCATGAGTCCGACCGACGCCGGGTTCTACTACGCCGAGAGCGAGAACACGCCCCTGCACGTGGGCTCGGTGGCCGTGTTCGAGGGGCCCGCTCCCTCCTACGGCGACGTCGTGCGGCTGCTGCTGAGCAAGCTCCCGATGGTCCCCCGCTACCGGCAGCGGGTCCGGCGGGTGCCGATGGACCTCGGCCGGCCGCTGTGGGTCGACGACCCGCACTTCCAGATCCTCTACCACGTCCGGCACACCGCGCTCCCGAGCCCGGGCAGTGAGGAGCAGCTGCGCAACCTGGCCGGCCGCGTCCTCGGCCAGCGCCTGGACCTGGCCAAGCCGCTGTGGGAGCTGTGGCTGGTCGAGGGCCTGGCGGACGGCCGGTGGGCGCTGATCTCCAAGGTCCACCACTGCATGGTCGACGGCATCGCCGGCACCGACCTGATGCAGCTGCTGTTCGACCTCGCGCCCGACGCCATCCACGGCGAGCCGCAGGACTGGACGCCGCAGCGCGGCCCGTCGTCCCTCGAGGTGGTCGCCGGCGCCGTGCAGGACGCGGTCACCCACCCGCTGCGCGAGCTCACCCGGCTGCCCGGCGCGGGTGGCGTGCGGAGCGCCGGCCGCAGCGCCGTCCGGGCCGGGCGGTCGCTGGCCGCCAACGTGCCCACCGTGGCCCGCCAGCTGGCGACGCCGACCGCCCGCTCGCTCAACGGGCCGATCGGCCCGCACCGGCGGTGGGCCTGGGCCGACGCCGAGTTGGAGGACCTCCGGCGGGTCCGGACGGCGCTCGGCGGCACCGTCAACGACGTCGTGCTCGCCGCCGTCACCCGCGGCTTCCGCGACCTGCTCGAGCGGCGCGGGTCGCTGCGCGAGGGCCTCGTCGTCCGCTCGATGGTCCCGGTCTCGGTGCGGCAGGCCGACCAGCGCGGACAGCTCGACAACCAGGTGGCGGCCGTCTTCGTCGACCTGCCCGTCGCCGAGCCCGACCCGGTCGCCCGGCTGACCTCCATCCGCCGGCAGATGGACCACCACAAGGAGCTGCTGCAGACCGTCGACGCCCGCTCGATCATCGCGATGGGCGACTTCGTGGCCCCGACGCTGCTCGCCCTGGGCGTGCGCGCCGCCGTCGCCGCCTCGAACCTCTGGTACCAGGCGGTGACCACGAACGTGCCCGGGCCGCGGGTGCCGCTCTACGTACTGGGCCGCCGGATGCAGGAGGCGCACGCCTACGTGCCGATCGCCGGCGGCACCCGCGTGTCGATCGGGATCTTCTCGTACCTGAGCACGATGACCTTCGGCATCAACGCCGACTTCGACGCCTTCCCGGACGTCGACGTCCTGTCCCGCGGCATCTGCACCGGCATCGGCGAGCTGCTCGAGGCGGCCTCCGCGGCCACCCCCGCCGGCGCGGCGACCTGAAGAAGGACCCCGTCCTCCCCACCCTTCGCAGGCTCAGGGCGGGACCCGGGACGGGGCCAGCGAGTTGGGAGTAAGCGGATGCCAGCCCCCGAGACCGATCTGACCGTCGCCGTCACCGGCCCCACGGGGACCTTCGGCGCCGGTCTCGTCCCGTTCCTGCAGGCCGACGACCGCGTCTCCCGGATCGTCGGCATCGCCCGCCGGCCGTTCGACCCGGCCGAGCGGGGCTGGACGAAGATGGAGTACCGGCGCGGCGACGTCCGTGACCCGAGCGCGCTGCAGGAGGCCTTCGCCGGCGCCGACGTCGTCGTCCACCTGGCGTTCCTCATCACCGGCAACGCCTCCCGGCAGACGACCCGCGCGATCAACGTCGACGGCACGCTCAACGTCTTCCGCGCCGCCGCGGCCGCCGGCGCCCGCCGCTTCGTCCACGCCTCCTCGGTGGCCGCCTACGTCTGGCACCCGGACAACCCCGAGCGCATCCCCGAGGACTGGCCGGTCCGCCCGGCGGCCCGGCTGTTCTACGCGCAGGAGAAGGCCGAGCTCGAGCAGCTCCTGGACGCCGAGGCCACTGCCGCGCCCGGCCTCGCGCTGTA
>DASQNB010000796.1:0-5820 GCA_035645175.1 Geodermatophilus sp. | reverse complement strand
GCGATGCGGGTGGTCGGCGAGGCGAACAAGTACCTGTCCGACCAGGCGCCGTGGAAGCTCAAGGAGGACCCGGCCCGCCGGGACACCGTGCTGCACACCGCGCTGCAGGCGGTCAGCGACTGCAACGCGCTGCTCACCCCGTTCCTCCCGCACTCGGCGCAGAAGGTGCACGTGCTGCTCGGCGGCACCGGCGTGTGGTCGCCGGCGCCGCGGATCGAGGAGGTCACCGACCTCGACGACGGCTCGCCCTACCCGATCATCACCGGGAGCTACGACGACGGGCAGGCGGTGTGGGCCTCCCGGCCGCTGCCGCCGGGGACGCCGCTCTCGCCGCCCACCCCGGTGTTCAAGAAGCTCGACGAGTCGATCGTCGAGGAGGAGCTGCGGCGGCTCGAGGGAGACGGGTGAGTCGGTCGGCCGGCTCCCGCGCCAACCGGCGGGGGGAGAAGCCACCGTCCCCGGAGCCGCTCCCGTCGCCGGCGGTCGACAGCCACACCCACCTCGACATCGCCGTCGGCGGCGAGGACCGCGCACCCAGCGACGCCGAGGTGGACGCCGAGATCGAGGCCGCCGTCGCCGTGGGCGTCCCGCGGCTGGTGCAGGTCGGGGTGGACGTCGACTCCTCGCGCTGGTCGGCCGAGCTCGCCGCCCGGCACCCCGCCGTGCTGGCCGCGGTCGCGCTGCACCCCAACGAGGCCGGCGCGGGGGCGGCGGACGGCCAGGCCCTCGACAGCGCCCTGGCCGAGATCGACCGGCTGGCCGCACTGCCGCGGGTGCGGGCGGTGGGGGAGACCGGCCTGGACCGCTTCCGCACCGGCCCGGACGGCTGGGCCGCGCAGGAGGCGTCGTTCCGGGCGCACATCCGCATCGCCGAGGAGCACGGCGTCGCGCTGGTCATCCACGACCGCGACGCCCACGACGAGATCCTGCGGGTGCTCGAGGACGAGGGCGCTCCCGAGCACACCGTCTTCCACTGCTTCTCCGGCGACGCGTCGTTCGCGCGGGCCTGCGTCGAACGCGGCTGGGTGCTCTCCTTCGCCGGCACGCTGACCTTCGCCAACGCCGGCTACCTGCGGGAGGCCGCCGCGCTGGCGCCGGTCGGGCAGCTGCTGGTGGAGACCGACTCGCCGTTCCTCACCCCGGTCCCGTACCGCGGCCGGCCCAACGCCTCGCGGCTGGTGCCGCACACGGTCCGCGCCCTGGCCGAGGTCACCGGCGTCGAACTCGAGGAGCTCTGCGCCCACCTGACCGCCAACGCCGAGCGCGTCTTCGGCCCCTGGGAGACGGGCCCGGGAGCCTGAGCCGCGTGGTGCGGCCACCGCGCGTGACCGTCCCGCACCACGCCGCTGGTTTCGGGGGGACACTGGCCGCGTGGGCCGCCTCATCGCCGTCGTCCTGTTCATCGCCGTCCTGGTCCCCGGTGTCCTGCTGGCCCGCGCGTGGGCCCTGGCCGCCGGCCGTCGAGCCGTCGCCGCCGCGGCGGTCGGCTTCACCACCCCCACGCCCGAGGGACTCGCCGTCCTCGGGCGCCAGGCGCAGCACGGACGGCGCGTCCGCCAGCTGGGCTTCCTGCTCGGGGTGGTCGGCATCGCCGTCAGCATCGCGGTGTTCGCCGAGGCGTCGGTCTTCCTCTGGCTGCCGGCCCTGGTCCTCGGGCTGCTGCTGGGCATCGTGCTCGCCGAGGCGACCCGTCCGCGGCCGCGCTGGCGGACCAGTTCCCCGGCCCGCCGGCCCCGGCAGTCCGAGCTGATCTCCCTGGGGCTGCTCTGGGCGATGCGCGCGGTGATCGTGGCCGAGCTGGCCGCCGCCGTCCTCATGTGGCAGCGCGGCGAGCTGCCCGACAGCGTCGGCTGGGTCGCCGTCGCCGTCCCGCTGGTCGCCTGGGTGCTCGCCGAGGTGGCGCTGGTGCGGGCGCTGGTGCGCCCGCTGCCCGCCGAGGGGGCCGACGTGCCGGTCGACGAGGCGCTGCGCACCTGGACGGCGCACCTGGTCGCCGCGGCCGTCAGCGTGCTGGCCCTGCTGCCGCTGGGGGCGCTGCTGCTCGCGGCCGGCATCGACCTCGGCGACCGCGTCACCGACGGGTTCGACCTGCTGCCCGTGGCGCTGGTGGCCGGGGGCTTCGCCGGGCTGGCCGCGGGTCTCGCGCTCGCCGTCTTCCTGGTGACCTGGCTCAAGCCGGTCCGGGTCGACGACCGCGCGCTGACTACGTGACATCGTCGGTCCTCCGGCCCGCACCGCGGCCAGGTGCCGTTCCCGACCCGAGCTGAGCCCGCCCGTCGGTTTGCGTCGGGGAGCCTCCGCGCCGTGGCTCCGATCACCCCGGCGACCTCACGCTGAGCATCCGTCACACGGGTCCCGCCCGGCGCGCCTGTCACACTCCGTATCGGCGCGTCCACGAGTCGACACATTGCCTCGCTGGTTCACTCATCACGCACCGTTTCCAGACGCATCGTGTTCGTTACCGTGTCGTGACCAGCCGGGGTGGGGACCGACCCGGAGGGCACCGCGACCGGGAGCTCAGCCTCCCGGTCGTCTGCCGTCCGAGCCGGGTCGCGCTCGGTACCCGCCAGCCGGCGTGTGCCCGCGCGCACCTCTACCCGGGCCTCCTGAGCCCTGGAAGAGCCGTGCCCCGACCGCTGAAGTCCGTCCTCCTCGCCCTGGTCCTGCTCGGACTCGTGGGCGGCTCCATTGCCTACTCCGCCGCGCAGAAGTCGCTGACGCTGACCGTCGACGGGCAGGCCCGCGAGGTGCGCACCTACGCCGGCACCGTCGGGGAGGTGCTCGAGGAGGAGGGGCTGCAGACGCAGTCGCACGACGTCGTCCTCCCGGACCCCGGCGCCACCGTCGCCGACGGCGACACCGTCGTCCTCAACCGCGCTCGCCCGCTGACGCTCACCGTGGACGGCGTGGAGAGCGAGGTCTACGTGACCGCGCTGTCGGTCGACGAGGCGCTGGCCCAGCTCGGCTACCGCGCCGACGACCTCGTGGTCTCCGCCAGCCGCAGCGAGCGTCTCCCGCTCGACGGCATGGCGCTGTCGATCAGCACGCCCAAGGACGTCACCCTCGTCGTCGACGGGCAGGAGCGCGTGGTCACCACCACCGCGGCCACCGCCGGGGACCTGCTGGCCGAGCAGGGCGTCGTGCTGAGCCCGACCGACCGCACCAGCCTGTACCCGGACCAGGTGCTCCTGGCCCACATGCGGCTGCAGGTCTCCCGCGTGCAGGTCAGCGAGGTCGCCGTCCCCGCGCCGCTCGACTACGAGACCGTCGAGACCGAGGACCCCGACGCCCTCGAGGGCGACGAGACCGTCACCCAGGAGGGCGTGGAGGGCGAGCAGGTGACGACCTTCCGCGTCACCGTCACCGACGGTGTCGAGACCGGCCGCGAGCAGCTGGCCACCACGGTCACCCGCGAGCCGGTCGACGAGCTGGTCACCGTCGGCACCAAGCCACGCCCGGCCGCGTCGGGTAGCGTCCCCGCCACGGCCGACGGGCTGAACTGGGCGGCACTGGCCAAGTGCGAGTCCGGCGGCCGGCCCAACGCGGTGAGCGGCACCGGGACGTACCGGGGGATGTACCAGTTCTCCCGGTCGACCTGGAACGCGGTCGGCGGCTCCGGCGACCCGGCTGCGGCCTCCGCCGAGGAGCAGACCAAGCGGGCGCAGATGCTCTACGCCCGCTCCGGCGCCGGCCAGTGGCCGCACTGCGGCTCCCGGCTCTTCAACTGATCGGATCCTGCTGAGCACCCCACCCGAGCGTTCCGACGGGTTGCTGGGCCCGGCCGCCATCCGCGACCTGGCCCAGCACCTCGGGCTGCGTCCGACCAAGACCCTCGGGCAGAACTTCCTGCACGACGCCAACACCATCCGGCGGATCGTGCGCACCGCCGAGCTGACCCCCGAGGACGTCGTCCTGGAGGTGGGCCCCGGGCTCGGCTCGCTCACCCTCGGGCTGCTGCCCGTCGCCGCGCACGTGACCGCGGTCGAGATCGACCCCCGGCTGGCCGCCCTGCTGCCCCGCACGGTGGCCGAGCGCGCCCCCGCGCTCGCCGACCGGCTGACCGTCGTCGAGGCCGACGCGCTGCGGGTCCGGGACGTGCCGGGGCCGGCTCCCACGGCGCTGGTGGCCAACCTGCCGTACAACGTGGCGGTGCCCGTCCTGCTGCACCTGCTGGAGCTCCTGCCGACACTGCGTCGCGCGCTGGTCCTCGTCCAGGCCGAGGTCGCCGAGCGGCTGGCCGCGGCCCCGGGCTCGCCCGCCTACGGCGTGCCGTCGGCGAAGGCGGCCTGGTACGGCGACGTGCGCCGGGCCGGCAACGTCGGCCGGCGGGTCTTCTGGCCCGAGCCCAACGTGGACTCCGGCCTGGTCGCCCTCGACCGCCGTCCGCCGCCGCCGGGCGACCGCGCCGCCACCTTCGCCGTCGTCGACGCCGCCTTCGCCACCCGCCGCAAGGGGCTGCGCGCGGCGCTGGCCCGCTGGGCGGGCAGCCCCGCGGCCGCCGAGGCGCGGCTGCGTGCCGCCGGCATCGAGCCGACCACCCGCGGCGAGCAGCTGTCGGTCACCGACTTCGCGCGACTCGCGGCGACCGACCCGGGGGTCCCGGCATGAGCTGGTCCTCACCCGGCGGACCCGGTCGGCTGGCCGGGGACGGCGCCGTCGTCGCCCGCGCCCCCGCCAAGGTCAACGTGCACCTGGCCGTCGGGCCGCTGCGCTCGGACGGGTTCCACGAGCTGCGCACCGTCTACCTGGCCGTCTCGCTGTTCGACACGGTCACCGTGCGCCCCGGCGACGGGCTCACGCTGACCGTGACCGGGGAGGGGGCGGCGGGCACCGGGGCGGACGCGGTCCCGACCGACCGGCACAACCTGGTCTGGCGGGCCGCGGAGCTGCTGGCCGAGCGCGCCGGGGTGCCGGCCGACGCCGCCATCACCATCGACAAGTCGATCCCCGCCGCGGGCGGGCTGGCAGGGGGGAGCGCGGACGCCGCCGCGGCGCTGGTCGCCCTCGACGCGCTGTGGGGCACCCACGCCACCCGCGGCGAGCTGACCGCGCTCGCCGCCCGGCTGGGCAGCGACGTCCCGTTCAGCCTGCTCGGCGGCGTGGCCCTGGGCTCCGGCCGCGGTGAGCAGCTGTCCCCGGTGCTGGCCCGCCGCCGCTGGGACTGGGTGCTCGGCATCGCCGGCGAGGGCCTGTCGACGCCGGCGGTCTACGCCGAGCTGGACCGGCTCCGGGTCGAGGGCCGGGTGCCCGACGGCGAGGAGCCGGCCTCACCCGACCCGGTGATCGCGGCGCTGCGCAGCGGGCCGGTCCCGGCACTGGCCGCCGCGCTCGGCAACGACCTGCAGCCACCGGCGCTCTCGCTGCGGCCGGACCTGCGGCGGGCGCTGCGGGCCGCGACCGGGGCCGGTGCGGCCGCGGCGATCGTCAGCGGCTCCGGTCCGACGGTGGCCGCCCTCGCGCAGGACGAGGACTCGGCGGTGCGGATGGCCGCGACGCTGGCCGGGGAGGGCGTCTACCGCACCGTCCGGGCGGTGCACGGACCGGTGCCCGGCGCCCGCCTGGTCGGCTGATGGAGGACCCCCTTGCCCCCACCCGGCCCCGTCCAGGGCCGGCCCCGTCCAGAGGCTCGCCGCGAGCCTGCGAGCGGTGAGGAGGACGGGGTCCTTCTACGAGGGGTGGGGAGGACGGGGTCCTTCTGCCTACAAGGGGGCCGTGGGCCGCCGGTCGGCCGACGGCTGCAGGTGGGCCAGGCCGTTGTAGGCCAGCTCGACCAGGTGGGCGGCGACCTCGTGCTTGGGCGGGGAGCGGCGCTCCAGCCAC
>DASQNB010000795.1:0-1751 GCA_035645175.1 Geodermatophilus sp. | reverse complement strand
CCGGGGGACCCCGGTCGCGGCCCGCCGTGCGTCCTGGTGTGCCGGCTTCCACTGGCCGGGAGGCAGAACTGGGAGGACGTGGCCCGGCTCACCTACCGTCCTCCGCGGGCCTGCAGCGTCGCACCAGGAGGAGACATGGGCACCACATCGACGAGCACCGGGCGGACGGCGGGCACCGCCGGCCGTGCCGCGGGCTGGGTCGCCCCGCTGTGCTGGATCGCCGTCCTGCTCGACGGCTTCGACCTCGTCGTCGTCGGCACGGTCATCCCCACGCTGCGCACGCCTGAGGAGTGGGCGCTGTCCGGCACCGGTGCCACTGCGGTCATCACCATCGGGCTGGTCGGGATGATGGTCGGGGCCCTGACCATCGGCACGCTCACCGACCTGGTCGGCCGCCGAAAGGCGCTCATCGGGGCCGTGGTGTCGTTCTCGCTGTTCACCCTGCTGTGCGCGTTCGCGCCGAACGCCACGGTCTTCGCGCTGCTGCGCTTCCTGGCCGGTGTCGGCCTCGGCGGCTGCCTGCCGACGGCGATCGCGATGGTCAACGAGTTCACCCGCGCCGGTCGCAGCGGCCGGGCGACCACCACGATCATGACCGGGTACCACGTGGGCGCCGTCGCCACCGCCGCGCTCGCCATCGTCGTCGTCGACTCGATCGGCTGGCGCTGGATGTTCGTCATCGGCGCGCTGCCGGCGCTGGTCCTGGTCCCGCTGATGGTCCGCCACCTGCCCGAGTCACCCGCCTACCTGCTCACGCACGGCCGGCGCGCCGAGGCCGAGGAGGTCGCCCGCCGGCACGGGCTGCAGCCGGAGCGCGCGCCCGCGGCCGCTCCGCACGCCGGCGAGGAGAGCACCGCCGGCGCTGCCGCGACGGTGCGCACGCTGTTCACCACCGGCTGGCTGCGCAACACCGTGGCCGTCGGCGTGACCTCGTTCATGGGCCTGTTGCTGGTCTACGGCCTGAACAACTGGCTGCCGACCATCATGCGCGAGGCCGGCTACGAGCTCGGCGACTCACTGGCCTTCCTGCTGGTGCTCAACGTCGGCGCGATCGTCGGGCTGCTGGTCGCCGGCACCGTCGCCGACCGCGTCGGTGCACGCACCGCGGGCATCGCCTGGTTCGCCTCCGGCGCGCTGTTCCTCGCGCTGCTGTCGGTCCGGCTGCCCACCGTGGGCCTGTACGTCATGTGCTTCCTCACCGGCTGCTTCGTCTTCAGCGCCCAGGTGCTGGTCTACGCCTTCGTCAGCGCCAACCACCCGCCGCAGGTGCGTGCCACCGCGCTGGGCTGGTCGGCTGGTGCGGGGCGGATCGGGGCGATCGTGGGCCCGGTGGTCACCGGCGCGCTGGTCACCGCCGGTCTCGCCTTCCCCTGGGGGTTCTACGTCTTCGCCGTGGTGGGGGTGCTCGGCGCGGTCGCCCTCAGCGGGGCGCGGGCGCGATGACACTGCGGTCCTCCGGACCGCACCGCGGCCATGTGCCGTCCCCCGCTGAGCCGAGCCGCTGCGTCGTTCGATCGCGGAGGCCTCCGGCCCCCACCCCTCAACGACACCGTGGTGGTGCGTGCCGTCAGTCCCTCGGCCGCTTGCGCTCCTGCTCGGCGAGGAACCGTTCGAACTCCGCGCCGAGCTCCTCGCCGCTGGGCACCTCGCCGATGTCGGTGAGCAGCTCGCTGCCCTCGCGCGCGGCGGTGAACTGGTCGAACTGCTGCTCCAGCGCCGCGACGACGGCGGTGTTCTCCGGGGACCGGGCG
>DASQNB010000794.1:0-6520 GCA_035645175.1 Geodermatophilus sp. | reverse complement strand
CCCTGCACGTGGTGGCGCCGGCAGAGCACCTGGTAGTGGACGTCGGCGTCCCGGTCGTCCGGCGCCGGCGTGGGTGCGGTGTCCGCGACGACGACGGTCTCGCCCTCCCGGACCAGGTGCCCGTCGACCACCCGCGCGTTCAGCAGTCCCGGCAGGCCGCACCAGCAGAGCACCTCGACCTGGATGCGCTGCACGTCGTCGGCGACCTCGAGCAGCCGCTGGGTGCCCGGGAACAGCCGCGCGCGGAAGTCGGTGGTCAGCCCGAAGGCGTAGACGTCGACGTGCGACTCGTCGACCAGCTCGGCGAGCTGGTCGACCTGCGCGGCGGCGAGGAACTGCGCCTCGTCGACGATCAGGTAGTCAACCCGGTGCCCGGCGGCCCAGTGGTCGCGCACCAGCAGCCGCAGGTCGGTGCCGGCGTCCACCTCGAGCGCCTCCCGACACAGCCCGACCCGGGAGCTGATCTGGGGCTGCGCCGAGCGGTCGCCCTGGGTGAGCAGCAGTCCGCGCCGTCCCTGCCGGCTCTGGTTGTGGTCGACCTGCAGGGCCAGCGTGGACTTGCCGCAGTCCATCGGCCCGTGGAAGAACCGCAGGTGCGCCGGCGCGGGGTGCCGGCGGCGGTCGCCGGCGGCCGGGACGGCGGAGGGCAGCGGCCCGCCGTCCGTGTTCGTCAGGGGAGTCACAGACGCTCCGGTGGGGTGTTGCCCGCCGCGACGACCGCGCGGCGGACGGGCAGCGCGGCCAGCGCGGCGAAGCCGGCCACGAAGAAGACGACGAGACTGACGATGGCCAGCCGGTAGGAGCCGGTCAGCTGGTAGGTCAACCCGAACGCCAGCGGGCCCAGCCAGCTGGTGCCGCGGTCGCTGATCTCGTAGAAGCCGTAGTACTCGGCTTCCTTGCCGGCCGGGATGAGGTGGCTGAACAGCGACCGGGACAGCGCCTGGGTGCCGCCCTGCACCAGCCCGATGACGGCGGCCAACGCGTAGAACTGCCCCACCGCGCCCTCCTGGAGGAAGAAGGCGGCCAGCAGGACGCCGATCCAGGCCAGCAGCGCCCCCAGGACGACCCGCTTGGCGCCGTAGCGCGCGGCCAGCCGCCCCAGGCCCAGCGCGCCGGCGATCGCCACCACCTGGACCATGAGGATCGCGCCGGTGAGCACCGACTGCTCCAGGCCCAGCTCCTCGGTGGCGTAGACCGCCGACAGGGAGATGACGGTCTGCACGCCGTCGTTGAACAGCAGGTACGCGCCCAGGAACCACAGGGTCAGCGGGAAGGCCCGCATCTCGCGCATCGTCGTCGCCAGCTGGCGGAAGCCGCTGCGCGGCCGGCCGGGCGCCTCCAGCACCGGCCGGTTGCGCAGCCGGGAGACGGTGAAGACGGTGAACGCACCCCACCACAGGCCGGCGGTGGCCAAGCAGATCCGCACCGCCTCGCCGGTGCCCAGGCCCAGGGACGGCGCCCCGAGCACCAGGCCCAGGTGGACGGCGAGCAGCAGCGCCCCGCCGACGTAGCCGAACGCCCACCCGCGGCTGGAGACGGCGTCCCGCTCGTCCGGGCCGGCCAGGTCGGGCAGCCACGAGTAGTAGACGACAGTGGCCGCCCCGAAGCTGATGTTGGCGACGACGAACAGCAGGGCCCCGAGCAGGTAGCGGCCGTCGGCGACGAAGTACAGCCCGGTGGTGGCCAGCGCACCGAGCGCGGCGAACCCGGCCAGCATCTGCCGCTTGCGTCCCGTCCGGTCGGCGACCGCCCCGGTCAGCGGGAGCACCAGGACCTGCAGCAGTACCGACGCCGACAGCACGTAGGAGAACCAGCTGCCCGGCGGGATGGAGAGGCCCAGGAAACCCAGCCGGCCATCGGGCCCGGCCGCCTCCTCGGCGACCGAGGTCAGGTACGGCCCCAGGAAGACCGTGGTGACGCTGGTGTTGAACACCGACATCGCCCAGTCGTAGGAGTACCAGCCGAAGCGCTCGCGGCGCAGCGCCTGGTCGGCGGGAGGTCGGGGGTGCCCGGTGGTGGCGGCGGTCGTCACGGCCGCAGGGTGTCAGCCGGGGTCGGGGCCGTCCAGCAGGGGCAGGTCGCGCCGGGATGTCGCCGGGGACGAACGTCGCCCGCTCACCGTCCGACCCACTGCCCGCGCCGTTGGAGGAGGTCGCGGAGCATGGCCGGCCGGTCGGTCATCACGCCGTCCACGCCGAGGTCGAGCATCGCCGTCGCCTCCTCCTCGGTGTCGACGGTCCAGACGTGCACCTGCAGGCCGCGGGCGTGCGCCGCGGCGATGAACCGCTCGTCGACCAGCGCCCGGCCGCCCAGCTGGAGGGGCACCTGCGCGCAGCCGGCCGGGATGCGCACCAGCCCGGCGGCACGGGGGGAGTAGGAGGACAGCCGCAGCGCCGCGACCCCGCGCGGACCGAGGGCGGTGCACACCCCGGGCCCGAACACGCGGCGTGCCGCGGCGACCCGGGCGTCGGAGAACGAGCCCAGGCAGATGCGGTCGGCGACCCCCAGCCGGCGCACCGTCCGGGCCAGGGGCGCCACCACACCGGGCGCCTTGATGTCGAGGTTGAACCGGATGTCGGGCCAGGCGCCGAGCAGGTCCTCCAGCCGGAGCACGGGCTCGCGTCCGCCGATGCGCGCACCGGCCAGCTCCGACCACGGCAGCTGGTCGACCCGGCCGGTGCGGTCGGTGACCCGGTCGAGGGTGGGGTCGTGGAAGACGACCGGCACGCCGTCGGCGGTCACCCGGACGTCGGTCTCCAGGTAGCGGTACCCCATGGCCACGCAGGCCTCGAAGGCCGACATGGAGTTCTCCAGGTGCTCGATGGCCCCGCCCCGGTGGGCCATCGCGAGGGGGGTCGGCCCGTCGAGGAAGGCATACCGGACCGGGACCACGCCGACACGCTAACGCCGCTGGTGCGGGGGCCGATCGGGGCCTCGTCCACCCTGCGGGCAGACCGGTCCGTCCCACCCCGCGAGGGCCACTGAGCCGGCGGGTCGGGCGTGTCCCGCGGTCCTGTCGGTACCGGCGTCTACGGTGCGCAGCGTGGCAGAGGGAGACGTGGTCCGGGCGATCCACGAGGAGGCAACGGCCGAGACCGGGCTGCCCGGCCCGCGCTCGGGGGGTGGCGGCGAGCGACGCTGCGGCTGGTGCCGCCGGGTGCTGCCCCAGCAGGGGTCGGTGGGGCGGCCGCGTCAGTACTGCGGTCAGGCCTGCCGCCAGCGGGCCTACGAGCAGCGCTCGGCGTCGGCGAAGGCCGGGCTGTCCGGTGACGTCGTGCTGGTGACCCGCGCCGAGCTCGACGGACTGCAGGACCGGCTCTACCAGCTGCGCTGCGCCATCGAGGACGTGCAGACGCTGCTCGGCGAGCGGCACACCAAGGCGGAGCTGGAGCGCTCCCTGCAGGACCTGGTGCGGTCGACCGGCCGGCTCGACAGGCTCTGGGTCTCCGAGCGCGCCGCCGGCTGACCGCACCGGCCCGCGGCGTCAGCCGTCGTCGGAGTCGTCGTTGCCGTTGCCCTGCTCGACGCCGTCCTCGGGGTCGGAGAGGTCGGGCAGGTTGTCCTGCGACGGGTCGGACTCCTCGTTGGTCTCCGTGTTCGGGGCGTCCCCGTCGGTGGTGTCGGTGGTCCCGTCGCTCTGCTCACCGCTTCCGGCGGCCGAACAGGCGGTCATCGTCGCGCCGCCTCCGAAGAGGGCCAGGGCGGTCAGGAGTGCGGCGATCGGGCGTCGGAGTTGCATGTCTCCGACAGTAGGCAGCGCCGGTGTCGTGCGCCCGTCGGGGCACCGGCCTTTCCCGTCCAAACGTCACAGTGACGGAAACAGGGGGCGGTGAGTCTCTCTGCTGAGTGGTCGGGAGAGGGGTGGCGGTGCCGGCTGCGGCGGATGCGGACCTGGTCGATCGGCGACCCGCCTGCGGCGGTGTGGACGTCGTCGAGGAGAGAGCCGTCCTCCACGTGGCTGGTCGACCGGTCGCTCTCGTTCTGAGGACGTACCGCGTGTCCCTGATGAGGAGCGAGCTACGCCGTCCGACTCAGCGCCGGGGAGTGCGGCGCCCGCGCGGACCAGCTCACCCGCCATTCCGTCACTGTGACGGAATGGCGGGTGGGTGAGTGGGCCGGGGAAGTGGTGACCGGGACGCGACCATCGGGGTGGAGGTGGATCACCACGGCCGGTCGATCCGATGATCACGGGCAGTCGGTGATCGTGGTCAGCCGCAGGCGAGGCCCGGGCGGGATGTCGTTCGCTGGAGCCGGCCGGGACGACGCCGGGTGGCCGAGGTGGAGGCGCCAGCCAGCGGCCGAGGGCGACGTGCGTCCCGTCGCGCCGGGCGTCGTCGCACCGGTGGACGCGTTGACGACGGGTGCGCCGGGTCGGTCGTCGGACGCCGAGTCGTCGGGATGTCAGCTCGTCGACACGGCGAGTCGTCGAGACATCGCCACGGGCGTCGTGTAGGGCCCACGACCTTGCTCAGGGCCTCCAGTGCCTCAACGCCGATAATGCACATTATGTCAACTCATACGGCCGGGGAGCACTCCTCCGGCGACGTCAGCGTCAGCACGTCGTGGTCCGCGAAGCGCCGGTCAGCCGTGACGACGACCAACCTGCGGCGTGCGGCCTGGGCGGTCAGCATGCGGTCGAACGGGTCGCCGTGGTGGCGCGGCAGAGTGCCGGCTGCCAGGCCGTCCTCGACGGTGACCGGCAGTTCGTCGAAGCCGTGCCGTTCCAGTTCCTGCCGCAGTCCGTCGGGCACCGTGAGCTTGCCGACGGCAGCCTTGATCGCCGCCTCCCACGCCGACGCCGTGGACACCATGACCGCCGTCGGCGGGTCCGCGATCGCCTCCCGCATCGCCGGCGTCAGGCGCGGGTCATCCGCCAGCCACCACAGCATGACGAGACGGGCGATCGGCTTGCCGGCACGCGCGATCACGACGTCCTCCCCTGCCTCGCCGGCCTCGAGCGGCCGCGACAGGTGGGTCTTCGCCTCGTGGACGTTCACGGTCCTGGACACGCGTTCAGTGTCTTGGCCAGTCCGACCAGGTCAACCGACGGGGTGGGGTCGAGCAGCCAACCGGACCACGCCCCGATTCGTCACGTGACGTTGCCGCGCTCGATCCGCAGGCAGCCGAGCTCCATCGGCACCAGCTCCCACAGCGCGACCGACGTGCCGGCCTGCAGCCAGCCCCGGCCCTCGAGGCCCACGTGTCCCGGCTGCTCAGCAAGCTCGAGGCGGCCAACCGGGTGCAGGTGGCCCTGGTCGTGCACGACGCCGACCTGCTGTGAGGCGGCCACCGATGAGTCCGGCCGCGCGCGACGGTCTCCTCATCGACGTCCGCCCGAGGAGAGGAACGCCGTGCCCAGCAGCGTCACCCCCATGATCGTCACCCACGACCTCGAGCGCCTGGCGCGCTTCTACACCGGCGTCGCCGGCGCGACCGAGGACAGCCGGACGCCCGAGGAGGGGCCGACGTTCTACCTGGGCCTGCGCATCGGGGACTCCGAGCTGGGCATCGTGGCCGACGGGTCGGTCGAGTCCGCTCCCGCCGGGCGCGTGCTGCTCAGCCTCGAGGTACCCGACGTCGACGCCGCCCTGGCTCGGGTCGAGCAGCTGGGCGGACAGGCGCCGGGTCCGGCCAACGACATGCCCTGGGGCCAGCGCGTCGCGCACGTCAAGGACCCCGACGGCAACGCCGTCAACCTGACGACCACGACCGGCTGACGACGCGCCCGTTCCTGTCGTCCGGGACGCCGCCGTGCGTTCCGGACGAGGCCTGCCCCGGCGCTGCGACTCCCCCGTCGTCGGACGACGCGCTCGCTCGACGGGCTCGCTCCGCCTCCCCACCTGCACACCCGCCGTGCCATCGGCGTACTGGCCAGTGACTCGGTGGGCTCTCGGTCGTCGGTGTGAGTTTTGCGCCTTGTGCTCTTATTCCAAGTACTTTGTTGGGGATAACGGAAGTACCAGCCGGGGCGCCACCGCGCTGTCCGCATCCGGCTCACCTGCGACATCGGCGCGCACTCCACGCGGTGTGACCGGCCATGGCCCGCGTCGTTCACAGCTGCGTGCGGTTGACTCGGCGGCGTGGACGTCGAGGGGTTCTGGTCGCGGGTCAGCACTCCCCTCCCCCAGCTGCCGATGGCGGTCCTGCTCGGCGCCCTGGTCGCGGCCGCCGCGCTCGTCCTCGCCCCCGCCCTGTGGCGGCCGGCCCGCACCGTCGTGACCATCGCCCACGAGGGCGCGCACGGGCTGGTGGCCCTGGCGGCCGGCCACCGGCTGGCCGGCATCCGGCTGCACTCGGACACCTCGGGGCTCACCGTCTCGGCGGGACGCCCCACCGGGCTCGGGATGGTGCTCACCTGCGCGGCGGGCTACACCGGCCCGGCGGTCTTCGGGCTCGGCGCCGCCGCGCTGCTGGCCGCCGGGCACGCGGTCGGACTGCTGTGGGCCCTGCTGGGCCTGCTCGCGCTGCTGCTGGTGCAGATCCGCAACTGGTACGGGCTGTGGGCGGTGCTGGCCACCGG
>DASQNB010000793.1:0-5307 GCA_035645175.1 Geodermatophilus sp. | reverse complement strand
GACCACCGATCACCGGCCCGCCACTGAACGCCGCAGCCTGACCCGACGCGTCCACTCACCCGATAGCAACGCCGCCACAGCTCCAGCCGATCGGCGCCCCGCCATGGGCGCCGATCGGCTCACGCCTGTCTGTGGTCAGCTAGTACCTGCGTGCCGCCACGACGCCACGGCCGACGATGCCGGGGACCCGCATCTGCGAGGTTGGGCCGGGGGGCCGGCATGACGAGCGACGCGGGCCGCGTCGAGGAGCTATCCCGGGCCGAGCAGCCGCTCGTAGAACAGCGGGTCCTCCGCGTCGGCCGCGGCGTAGGCGCCAAACGCCCCGATCGGCCGGTAGCCCGCCCCCTCGTACAGCGCGACCGCCTCTGGCTGGCGCGGCCCGGTCTCCAGCCGCAGCGTCGTCCAGCCGCGGTCCCGCGCGGCCGCCTCCAGCCCGGCGAGCACCACCTTCGCCACCCCCCGCCCCCGCCAGGCCGGACGACGTACCTGCGCTTGACCTCCGCGACGCCGTCCCCTAGCGGGCGGAGCGCGCCGCAGGCCACCGCCTCCCCCGCGGGGTCACGGGCGACCAGCACGACCGCGACGTCGGCGGCCGACGGCGGCGTCCCCGGCTCCTGGCCGCCGTCGTAGCGCGCCCGCAGCTCGGCCTGCTGGGCGGCGGCGATCCGCTGCACGTCCGCGTCGCCCCAGGCCACCCTCGCGACGGACACGGTGGCAGGTCGGTCCTCGAGCACCCGCCGAACGTACTGACGCGTTCCACGTGGAACCCGTGACGTCCGTCAGTTCCGCCGGGGCCCGGCCCGACCCAGACTGGACTCCCGACCCGAGGAGGAGCCCGAGATGCCCGAGCCGCACCTGCGTGCCGCCGACGCCGACCGCACCGCCGTCGCCACCGTGCTCGGTGAGCAGATGAGCGCCGGGCGGCTCACCGTCGCCGAGTACGACGAGCGGCTGGCCCGCGCCTACGCCGCCCGGACCTACGGCGAGCTCGAGGCGCTCACCGCCGACCTGCCGCGGCCGGCCGCCCAGCCCCCGGCACCCGCACCAGCCGCTCGCCCCGCCGTCCACGGCGGTTGCGGCTGGAGCGGGGGGCCCTCGCGCGAGGCGGCCTGGCGCAACTGGGCCGTCGTCGCGGTGATCGTGCTGACCGTCTGGACCGCCAACGCGATCGCCACCCAGGACCTGGACTACTTCTGGCCGATGTGGGTCATCGGCCCGTGGGGCGCGGTGCTGCTCGCCCAGACGTTCGCCCGCGGGCGCAGCGACGACCACCGGCGGCGCCGGCTGACCTGAGGCACGCCACGGCCGGGGCCCCGACCCGATGCCGCCGAGCGGGTGACGACACCGGCGGGCGGGTACGTGGCCGGGTCCGTGCCGGACGACCCGAAGGACAGCCATGCACTCCATGACCGAACGCTTCACCGATGCGCTGCACCGGATCGACAGCGACCGCGACGTCCAGCCCATGATCGACCTCACCGGGGACGACGCCCAGCTGGTCAAGCTCGACGAGCACCACGAGACCCAGGGCAAGGACGGCGCGAAGACGTTCTGGGAGGACTACCGAAACGTCTTCGGTGACCTCGAGACGACCTTCACGCACAGCGTCGTCGGCGAGAGCAGTGCCGCCCTGGAGTGGACCTCGATCGGCACCCTGCGCAGCGGCAAGCCGTTCCGCTACCGCGGGGTGACCATCATCGAGGGCGACGAGGAGCGGCTCACCGGCGTCCGCACCTACTACGACTCCGCGGCCTTCCTCCAGGAGCGCGCCGGCACCGCCTGATCAAGGACCCCCCGGCCCCCTCCCGGGCACCGCCGCGAGCGTGCGAGCGGTGGGGAGGAGGGGGTCCTTCCACCTGCAGGAGGGCCACCGACGCGAGGGCCCCGGGGAGATCGCCCCGGGGCCCTCGTCGCACCTGTGGGCAAGGGGGGAGTTGAACCCCCACGTCCTCTCGGACACACGGACCTGAACCGTGCGCGTCTGCCATTCCGCCACTTGCCCCGGCGAGGGAAGACAGTAGCAGCCCGTCAGAGGAACCCCGGGAGCGGGCCGGACGTCGTCCTCAGGGGGTCCGGCACGCGCCCGGCAACGTGAGTCGGTCCCCGACTGGCCGACCCGTACCCGGCTACGATCATCGGTGGCAGACCGGACGACCGCGCGAGTGCAAGGGAGCGACTGTGGGTGTGCTGCAGCGCTTCGAGCGGCGGCTGGAGGGGATGGTCGGACTGGCCTTCGCCCGGATCTTCAAGGGCAAGGTGCACCCCGCGGAGATCGCCAAGGCACTGACCCGCGAGGCCGATGAGCAGCGCTCGGTGATGGGCGAGGGGCGGGTCCTCGCGCCCAACGTCTACGACGTCCGGCTGGGCGCCACCGACTACGACCACCTCGCCGAGTGGTCCGAGCAGCTGGCCGCCCAGCTCGCCGACATGGTCACCGAGCACATCGAGGGCGAGGGGTACCAGGTCTTCGACGCCGTCCAGGTCCGCCTGCAGCGGGACGACGACCTGCCCACCGGCGTCTTCGAGGTCAGCTCGCACGTCGCCGACCCGGCCCGACCGGGCACCCCCCTGGACGGCCCGGCCGGCCCCCGCAGCGGCGCGGTCCCCCCACTGCCCCCGCTGCAGAACCGGATGGCCACCGACACCGGCCGGCAGTCGCCCTCGACGGTGGTCGGTCGCGCCGGCAGCCGCCCCGGCGTCACCCACGTCCTGCTCGTCGACGGCCCGGGCACGCGGCACGAGCTGACCACCGGTCGCAACGTGATCGGCCGCGGCACCGACGCCGACATCCGGCTGCCCGACACCGGTGTGAGCCGCAAGCACGTCGACGTCGTCCTGGACGGCGGGACGGCGATCGCCGAGGACCTCGGCTCGACCAACGGCACCCTGGTCAACGGCCGGCGGATCACCCGTCAGCCGCTGGCCGACGGCGACGTCATCCGCATCGGCCACTCGGTGCTGGTCTACCGACAGGACGGCGCGTGAAGCGGGTGGTGTGCCCGTGATCGAGCCCGCGATGTCACCGATCAGCACGGCACCGCCGGGCGCGACGCCGACGAGCGCCGGCGAGGAGGTGTCGTGACCGCCGAGATCGTGCTGCAGATCTTCCGCTTCGGCTTCCTGCTGCTGCTGTGGCTGTTCATCTTCGCCGCGTTCCGGGTGGTCCGGGCCGACCTGTTCGGCGGCCGCGCCGGACGGGTGTCCTCGGTGCCGCCGCGTGCGGCCAAGCCCGGGGGGAAGAAGGCCCGCGGCGGCCCCAAGACGCTCGTCGTCACCGCCGGCCCGCTCACCGGCACGAAGATCACGCTCGGCGACCAGCCGATCCTCATCGGCCGCGCCGACGACTCGACCCTGGTGCTGACCGACGACTTCGCCAGCTCCCGGCACGCGCGGCTGACCAACCGCAGCGGCCAGTGGTACGTCGAGGACCTCGGCTCTACCAACGGCACCTACCTCGACCAGCAGCGCGTGCAGGGTCCGCTGCTGATCGCCCCGGGCCAGCCGATCCGCATCGGCCAGACGGCCCTGGAGCTGCGCTCGTGACCGCCCGCCTGCCCGGGAGCCGGGCCCGATGAGCCTCGCGCTGCGCTACGCGGCCCGGTCCGACCGCGGCCTGGTCCGCGGCAACAACCAGGACTCGGTCTACGCCGGCCCGCGGCTGCTGGCCGTCGCCGACGGCATGGGCGGCCACGCCGCCGGTGACGTGGCGAGCAAGGTCGTCATCGCCGCCCTCGAGCACCTGGACGACGACGCGCCCTCCGGCGACATGCTGCAGGCGCTGCGCGAGGCGGTCTACGACGGCAGCGAGCACCTGCGCGAGGTCATCCGCGAGTCGCCGCAACTGGAGGGCATGGGCACCACGCTCACCGCCGTCCTGTTCGCCGGCGGCCGGCTGGCGCTGTGCCACGTCGGCGACTCACGCGCCTACCTGCTGCGCGACGGCGCGCTCCAGCAGATCACCCACGACGACACGTTCGTCCAGACGCTGATCGACGACGGGCGGATCACGCCCGAGGAGGCCAACCACCACCCGCAGCGCTCGCTGCTGCTGCGCGCCCTCAACGGGCAGGACGTCGACCCCGACCTGTCGATGCGCGAGGCCCGCGCCGGCGACCGCTACCTGCTGTGCTCCGACGGGCTGTCCGGGGTGGTCAGCGAGGAGACCCTCGCCGAGGCCCTGCAGGACCCCGACCCCCAGTCGACCGCCGACCGGCTCATCGAACTGGCGCTGCGCAGCGGCGGACCGGACAACATCACGGTCATCGTGGCCGACGTCGTCGAGGACGGCGGGGAGGGCACCTTCCCGGTCGACCCGGTGGTGGACGGCGCCGCGGGGGACAACGTCGGGCAGCGCGCGGTCGACCGCCGCTCGGCCGCCGGGCGGGCCGCGCTGGCCGACCCGCGGCCGGCTCCCCCGGCCGCCGTCGGCCCGGGTGCGGGCGCCGGTGCGGCCCCCGCGCCGTCCCCGCGCCGCCGTCGGCAACGCGTGCTCGGGGCACTGGCCACCGTGGTCCTGCTCGGTGCCGCCGCCGTCGGCGCCTACCTGTGGGTGCTGTCCAACTGGTTCGTCGGCGTCCAGGACACCTCGGACGGCGAGCGGGTGACCGTGTTCCGCGGCCTGGACACCTCGCTGCTCGGCATGGACCTCAACCGGGTCGCCGACGTCACCGACCTGCCCGTCGCCGACCTGACCCCGGCCGGCGCGAGCAAGGTGCAGCGGGGCATCGACGCCAACGACGGCGAGCACGCCGAGCGCATCGTCTCCATGCTGTGGGACGAGCGCCTGGAGCCGTGCCCCACCGAGGAGGACCTCGAGCCGGCTCCTGCCCTCCCCACCGCCTCGCCACCGGCCTCCCCCTCCGCGGTGCCGGACGGGAGCGCGGCCACGACCAGCGCCGCGCCCACCAGCGCCGCGCCCACCACGTCCGCCCCGTCGACCTCCGCACCGACGTCGCAGCGCGCCACGGCGACGCTCGAGCCCGGAGTGGACTGCCGGGAGGCCCCGTGACCACCGGCCCCACCACCGACCCCCGCGTCGCCGCAGCAGGGACGGCGCCCCCACCCAAGCGCCGCGGCACCGAGCTGGCCCTGCTCGGCTTCGCCGTCCTGATCACGCTGGTCGCCCAGGCGATCGTCGACCTCACCATCACCGGGTCGCTCACCACCGAGCTGGCCACCTTCGGCATCTGGTTCGCCGCGCTGTGGACGGTGGTGCACCTCGTCGTCCGCAGGTGGGCCCCGTACGCCGACCCGCTGCTGCTGCCGGCGGTCGCGCTGCTGGTCGGCCTCGGGCTGTCGTTCATCCAC
>DASQNB010000792.1:0-2302 GCA_035645175.1 Geodermatophilus sp. | reverse complement strand
CCCGCGGTCCAGCCAGAACCGCAGCGTGCGCTCGAAGTCCTCGGCCACGACCGGGTCGCGCCAGTTCAGGTCGGGCTGCTCCGGGGCGAACAGGTGCAGGTACCAGCGGCCGTCGGGCGTGCGCGACCAGGCCGGCCCGCCGAACAGCGACTGCCAGTTGTTCGGCGGCTCCTCCGACGGCGGCGCGAAGTGGTACCGCGCGGCCTCCGGGGAGTCCGGGTCGGCCAGCGCCGCCTGGAACCACGGGTGCTGGTCGGAGGTGTGGTTGGGGACGACGTCCAGCACGACCTTGAGGCCGAGCCGGCGGGCGTCGTCCACCAGGGCCTCGAGGTCGGACACGTCGCCGTAGTCGGGGTCGACCGCCCGGTAGTCCACGACGTCGTAGCCGCCGTCCGCGCCGCCCGACGGGTAGTGCGGGTTGATCCACACCGCGTCGACGCCGAGCCAGGACAGGTAGGGCAGCCGCTGCCGGAGCCCGCGCAGGTCACCGATGCCGTCGCCGTCGCTGTCGGCGAACGAGCGCAGGTAGACCTGGTAGACGACCGCGTCGCGCCACCAGGGGGCGGGCGCGGCGGCGGGTGCGACCCGGCGCTGGGGCTGGGTCCTCGCGAGGGAGAGGCGGCGTGCCATGCCGCCACCATCGGCTGATCCGGGCCCGTTCCTGTGCAGCAGGTCCCACGAAGTGGTGAGGCGACGCTGGCAGAACCCGCCAACCACCCAGTTCGGGTGTGACGCCCGGGCCCGGTGCGTCGTGCGGGGTGCCGACGGTGCCGGCTGACGCGCCGGGAGGCATCGGCGCGCACATCCGTCTGGTCCGGCAGCCCGCGGTCCGCGACAGTCGGTCCCGTGCTCTCGCGACCGCTCGCGCTGGTGTCCGCGGTGCTCGCCGGTGTGCTGACGGGCGGGATGGTGTTCATCGAGGTCGTGCTGCTCCCGTTCTGGCGGAGTCTGTCCGCAGCGGAGTTCCACGCCTGGTTCGCGGCCCACTCCGGCCGCATCCGCGCGCTGATGGTGCCGTTGGGAGCCGCCACCGGCATCGCCTGCACCGCGTCGGCGTCGGCGCGGGTGGCCGGCGGACGGCGGGGCGGTCCGGCCTCCGTGGCGGCAGCAGGAGCCGCGGCGGGCGTCATCGCGGTGACCGTCACGGTGAACGAGCCGGCCAACCACCGGTTCGCCGCGGGCACGCTGTCCGACGGCGAGACGACCGAGCTCCTCCACCGATGGGCGCGCTGGCACCACGTCCGGGTCCTCCTGGGGCTCGCGGCGACCGCGGCAGCCGCGAGGGCACTCGTCGACGCCGAGGACCGAGTCGGCCACGGGACGTCGGCGGGACGGGCGGACCCCGTCGCGTTTGGGGGGCGCCTGCTCCGGGGACGACGGAGGGCGGGGCCGGTAGCCTGGCCTCGAGCGCTCCGTCAGCCCAGGACCCGCGACGACCGGTGGTGGCCATGGACACTGATCCCCGACCCGGTGAGGACGACGTCGACCGCGACGACGCCGAGGCGCTGACGCGCGCGACCGGTGGCGGGCCGAGCGACGCCCCCGATGCGCAGTCCACGACCGGCACCGGCGAGTCGGGCGAGTTCGTCGGCCGGGTGTCGGGTCAGGACGTCGGCTACGCCGGGGAGACCGGCGCCGAGCGGCGGGCCGCAGCCCAGCAGGACGAGTAACGGCCCCTCCCGGGCACCCCCCCGAGCTCGCGAGGGGTGGGCGGAGGGGTCCTTCCTCAGTCCTGGCGGCGGCGGATCACCGACCCGAGCCAGGTCAGCGGGTCGTACCTGCGGTCCACCACCCGCTCCTTGAGCGGGATGATCCCGTTGTCGGTGAGGTGGATGCCCTCCGGGCACACCTCGCTGCAGCACTTGGTGATGTTGCAGTAGCCCAGGCCGAACTCCTCCTGTGCCGCGTCCCGGCGGTCGGCGACGTCGAGCGGGTGCATGTCCAGCTCGGCCAGCCGGATGAGGAAGCGCGGCCCGGCGAAGGCGGCCTTGTTCTCCTCGTGGTCGCGGATGACGTGACAGGTGTCCTGGCAGAGCCAGCACTCGATGCACTTGCGGAACTCCTGCGGGCGCTCGACGTCGACCTGCTGCATCCGGTGGTTGCCGTCGGGGTCCCGTGGCCGTGGGGTGAACGCAGGGATCCCCGCGGCCTTCGCGTAGTTGTAGGAGACGTCGGTGACCAGGTCGCGGATGACCGGGAAGGTGCGCAGCGGGGTGACCGTCACCACCTCGTCCTCGGCGAAGGTGCTCATCCGGGCCAGGCACATCAGCCGCGGCCGCCCGTTGACCTCCGCGCTGCAGGA
>DASQNB010000791.1:0-11853 GCA_035645175.1 Geodermatophilus sp. | reverse complement strand
GCTCCGCCGCGATCGTGGTCAGCTGAAGGGCTCGCGGTCGTCGAACCTCGTCGACAGCTTGCCGGCGGTGCGCCAGGTGCGGGCGACGAGGTCGCGGTCCTCGTCGGTGACCAGGTTGCCCATCACCCGCAGCGCGACGGTCATCAACGCCCGGGAGCGCATGCCGACCGGGCCGGCCGCGGGCAGGAAGCGCGGCACGGTGAGCAGCCCGGCCAGCCGGCGGGCGATCGAGAACGCCTCGCCGTAGTGCCGGCGCAGGGTGTCCGGCCAGGCGGCGGCCCAGTCGTCCTCGCCGAAGAGCCCGACGACGTCGCGGCCGGTCTCCAGGCCGTAGTCGATGCCCTCGCCGTTGAGCGGGTTGACGCAGCCCGCGGCGTCACCGACCAGCGCCCAGTTGCGCCCGGCCACGCCGGAGACCGCACCGCCCATCGGCAGCAGGGCCGACGCCGGCGCCTCCACCGGACCGTCGAGCTGCCAGTCCTCGCGGCGGGCGTCGGCGTAGACCTCGATCAGGGCCTTGAGCTGCACCCCGGCCGGACGGCGGGCGGTGGCCAGCGTGCCGACGCCGATGTTGACCTGCCCGGACTCCGCGCCCAGCGGGAACACCCAGCCGTAGCCGGAGAGCAGCTCGCCCTCGGCGCCGCGCAGCTCCAGGTGCGAGGAGATCCACTCGTCGTCCGCCCGCCCGGAGCGCACGTAGCCGCGGGCCGCGACGCCGTAGGCGGTGTCGCGGTGCCACTCCCGGCCGAGCACGCGGCCCAGCGGTGAGCGCACGCCGTCGGCCACGACCAGCCGCCGGCAGCCGACCGTGACCGTCTCCTCGTCGGCGGTCTCGAACACCACGCCGGTCACCCGGTCGCCGTCCCGCTCGACGTCGACGGCGCGCGCCCCCTCCAGCGGGACCGCGCCGTCGACCAGCGCCACCTCCCGGATCCGGGCGTCGAGCTCGGTGCGCGGCACCGCGCTGCCGTGGTCGGGGAACGCGCCGCCGGGCCAGGGCAGCTCCCACGTCCGGCCGAAGCCGGCCGCGCGCAGGCCACGGTTGCGGGCCCGCGAGCGGGCCCAGTCGCCCAGGCCCAGCCGGTCCAGCTCGGCGATCGCGCGGGGGGTCAGCCCGTCGCCGCAGGCCTTGTCGCGGGGGAAGACGGCCGCGTCGGCGAGGACGACGTCGTGGCCGGCCCGCGCGGCCCAGGCGGCGGCCGCCGCACCGGCCGGCCCCGCCCCGACCACGAGGACGTCGGTGTCGGTCGGGACGGGGGCGCTGGCTGGCACGACGCCCAGTGTCCCCCGTCCCGGGTTCAGTCGACCTGCGGGCCGCGGGCGCGGACCTCCTCGACCGACGCCATCGCCGCGCGCAGCTCACCGAGCCACTCGTCGGCGTGCTGGGCGACCAGCCGGACGGCCCAGGCCAGCGCCTCGGAGCGGGACCGGGCGACGCCGGCGTCCACGAGCGTGTCGAGCACCAGCCGCTCGGGCTGACGCAGCCGGGTCATCACCGGCACGGAGAGGTTGGTGAACACCTCCCGGACGTCGCCGCAGGCCGCGCCCCACGCGACCGAGCGGCCGTAGCGGGCCTGCGCGGCGTCGGCCACGGCCATGCGCTGCTCGCGCGTCTCCTCGCGGAACCGGGCGATCCGGCCGGCCCGCGCGGCCGCGGCGTCCCCCTCGCCCACCTCGGGCTCGGCGAGGGTGCCGACGACGGTGATCTCGTCGCGGTCGACGGTCAGCTCGACCGGCCCGGTGAACCAGTCATCGGGCAGCCGCCCGGCGAACCAGCCGGCGACCTCGGCGCGCTCGACCGGCGGGGCCGTGTCCTGCCCTCGGCCGCGCCCGCCGGGGCCGCGGCCGCGGAAGCCCGGCCCGCGGAACCCGCCGCGCATGCCGCCGAAGGGGGTGTCGGAGAAACGATGGTGGTGTCCGTGCACGACGGCCTCCCGGGAAGGTTGATTACACCGTTACACGGTAATCCGTCGTGTCGCGGTCAGGAAGGGGCGAGCGCTGCGCCGAGAGCGGACACGTCGGTGACCGGCGCGGAGCAGACGAACCCGCGGCAGACGTAGGCGGCCGGCCGTCCGCCGACCAGTGGCCGGCCGGCCAGCAGCGGGACGCCGGGTGCATCCGGCTCACCGACGACCACCACCGCCCCCGGGCTGGTCGAGGCGCGGGCGGCCGCCGCCAGCGCGTCGCGCTCGGGCCCGGCCGGCCCGCTGACGGCCACCTCGAGCGGGCCGGCGAGCAGCGCCTCCCCCACCGCCAGCGCCCAGCCTACGGCATGCGGCGCCCGCTCGGCCAGCCGCGCCACCGAGCCCACGGCCGCCTCGCCCAGCTCCCGGTGCCGCGGCGAGCCGGCCAGCGCCGACCAGCCGACGGCGGCCCCGGCCACGGCGGCGATCCCGGACGGGGTCGGGCCGTCGCCCGGGTCGAAGGGCCGGTGCACGAGGGCCTCGGCGTCGGCGGCGGTGTCGTGCCAGCCGTCGGCGTCCACGAACTGCTCGGCGACGACGTCCAGCAGGTCCCCGGCCAGCTCCAGCCAGCGCCCCTCCCCGGTGGCCTGGTGCAGGGCGAGCAGGCCCTCGGCCAGGTCGCCGTAGTCCTCGAGCACCCCGGCCGGGGCACCGGCGACGCCGTCCCGCGACGCCCGGCGCAGCCGCCCGTCCACCCAGTGCACGCCGGCGAGCAGCTCCGCCGCCCGCCGGGCCGCGTCGACCGACGACGGGGTCCCGGTGAGGACGCCGTGCTCGGCCAGGGCGGCGATCGCCAGGCCGTTCCAGGCGGTGACCACCTTGTCGTCCCGCGCCGGCTGCGGACGCCGGGCCCGCGCCGCGCCCAGCCGCTCGCGCACCGACGCGAACCGGGCGTCGTCGTCGGGGTCGCGGAGCAGCTGCAGCGTCGAGGTGCCGTGCTCGAAGGTGCCGGCCGGCGTCACCTCGAACAGCTCGGCGGCCCACCGGCCGTCGTCCTCCCCGAGCACCTCGACGAGCTCTGCCGGCGTCCACACGTAGGTGAGCCCCTCGACGCCCGCGGTGTCGGCGTCCAGCGCGGAGGCGAAGCCGCCCTCGGGCGTGCCGAGGTCCCGGACGAGGAAGGCGGCGGTCGCGTCGGCGACCCGCCGCGCCCACTCCTCCCCGGTGGCCCGCCACAGGTGCAGGTACACCCGCAGCAGCAGGGCGTTGTCGTAGAGCATCTTCTCGAAGTGCGGCACCACCCACTGCGCGTCGACGGAGTAGCGCGCGAACCCGCCGGCCAGCTGGTCGTGGATGCCGCCCCGGGCCATGGCCTCGAGCGTGCGGTGGGCCATCCGCAGCGCCGCGGCGTCCCCGGTGCGCGCGGACTGGCGCAGCAGGAACTCCAGCAGCATGGACGGCGGGAACTTCGGGGCGCCGCCGAAGCCGCCCCAGCGCTCGTCGTGGCGGCCGGCCAGCGCGGCGACGGCGCCGTCGAGCACCGCGGCCGACAGCGGGGCCGGCGTGCCGAGGTCCAGCCGGGAGGAGATGCCCTCGGTGATCCGCGCACCGGCGGTCTCCAGCTCCTCGCGGCGCGTCCGCCAGGCGTCGGTGACCGCGGACAGCAGCTGGCGGAACGCCGGCATGCCGTGCGTCGGCCGGGGCGGGAAGTAGGTGCCGCAGTAGAACGGCTTCCCCTCCGGCGTGGTGAAGACCGTCATCGGCCAGCCACCGGAGCCGGTCAGCGCCTGGGTGGCGGCCATGTAGACGCTGTCGACGTCCGGCCGCTCCTCGCGGTCGACCTTCACGCACACGAAGTCGGCGTTCATCTGCGCCGCCGTCGCCTCGTCCTCGAAGGACTCGTGCGCCATGACGTGGCACCAGTGGCAGGCGGCGTAGCCGACGCTGAGCAGCACCGGCACGTCCCGACGGCGCGCCTCGGCGAAGGCCGCCTCGCCCCACTCCCACCAGTCGACGGGGTTGTCCGCGTGCTGCAGCAGGTAGGGGCTCGTCGCGCCGGCGAGACGGTTGGGCATGCCCCTCCCGTTCCCCCGCCGGTCCGTGCGCGAACGGAGGACGACGTGTTCGTGGGGTGGCGCGCTGCACCAGCGCGCCACCCCACGGGTGCCGGGATCAGGAGACGGTGAAGGCCCGGGTCCCCTCGATCGCGGCGGTCGACGCCAGCGGCGTCGGCCGGATCCGCAGCGTGTAGCTGCCCGGGACCAGCGTCGTCGGGGCCTTCCACACGAACGACCCGGACCCGTCGTCCCCGGTCACCGCCCCGCTCTTGACCGCGACCACCCTGGTGCCCTGCACCAGGCTGATGCTCACCGGCGCCGAGGCCCCACCGGAGTACGACCACGCGATCGTGGCGCTCTGCCCCCGCGCCACCGAGGACGCGCCCGAGACGGTCAGCGCGGGGCGGGTCACCGCACGGGGGTCACCCGTGGCGACGATCCCCGGGCTGCCCACCGCCGACACCTCGACGGTGTAGGTGCCCGGTGCCAGGGTGATCGGCAGGCGGGAGGACGCCGACCCGGCTCCGTCCGCCGCGGTCCTGGCACTGGACGCGAGGGTGGCGACCGCGCTGGTGCCCTGCAGCAGCCGGATCCTGACCGGGACGGCGACGGCGTCGCCGTACTCCCAGGTGACGGTCACGAGGTCACCGGCCACGTCGAAGGCCGTGGCGGTCGTCGACAGCGTCGGCAGGGTCACCGTGACCGGGTCCGCCGAGGTGCCGGTGACGAGGGCGTTGCCGGCCGAGGCCACCTCGATCCGGTAGCTCCCGGCCGCCAGGCCGATCGGCAGGGTGGCGACCAGCGAGCCCGTCCCGCCCGCCGTGGTCGCGGCGCTCGTGGCCAGGGTGAGGACGGCCCTGGTGCCCTGCAGCAGGCGGATCCGCACGGGGCCGACAGCGCCGTCCGTGAAGGCCCACGACACCGTCACGGGGGCGCCGGCGACCGCGGACGTCGGCCCGGACACGGAGACCTGGGGCCACGCGACGGTGACCGCTGCCGCCGAGGTGTCGGCCACGAGGGTGTTGCCCACCACCGTCGCGCGGATCCTCCAGCTCCCCTCCGGCACGCTCATCGGCACCGTCCAGGTGTGGGTGCCCGCCGCCAGCGGCACGCTCGCGGCGATCGCGACCGGGGTGCGGCCCGGGGCCACCGCCTCCAGCTTCACCGCCGTGCCGGGGACCCCGGTCCTGGTCCAGGTGATCGTGACCGGGCGTCCGGCGGTGACCGTGGACGGGCTGTCCTGTGACGTCACCGCCACCGCACTGCCCTCCAGGGAGAACCGGCCCGGACCGGCCGCGACCACGGTGACGAACGACCCGGACAGCAGCCGGACCCGGTAGTCCTCGCCGGTCGGCAGCTTGGCCGGCGGCGTGAAGGTCAGCGTGCCGCTGCTGGTGGGCGCCGCCGGGCTGGTGGCCACCACCAGGTCACCCGTGACCAGCTCGGCCTTGACCGAGGTGCCGACGTCCCCCGAGGCGGTCCAGGTGACCGTCATCGGCTGCCCGGCGCTGTGCGTCCCGCCGTCCGTCGGGCCGGTGACGACCAGCCGGCGGCTGCTGGCCACGGAGAAGTCGTCGGTGAGCACCGCGACCCTGGTGGCCGACGGGGTGGTGCGGAACGCGTAGCCCCCGCCGTCGTTCAGCGCGGCGGGCAGCGTGACGGCCACGCCACCGGTACCGCCGGTGCCCAGCGGAGCGCTGCTCGCGAGGGTGCCCACGACCTTGCCGTCCTTGAGCAGCTCGACCTTGACGGTGCCGCCGGGCGCGCCGGTGTAGGTCCAGCTCACCCGGCCCGTGCCTCCGGGCGTGGCGGACTGCAGCGTGGCCGAGGGCGTGAGGACGGGGTCGGTCACCGCGAAGGCGTCACTCGTCGCCGCGTGCTGCGGGGCGAGCAGCGGGGTGACCCGGATGCGGTAGTCGTCGCCGCGGGCCGTCGCCAACGGCAGCACGGACTCGAAGCGGCCCGTGCCCAGCGCCACCTTGGCGGCCAGGGCCTTCACCACGGTGCCGCCGCGCAGCAGCTCCACCGTGGCGTCGGACCCGAGGTAGCCGCTGGTGGACCAGGTCGCGACCACCTTCCCGGACGCCGGGACGGACTCCCCTGCGGTCGGCGCGGTCAGGGTCAGCGACGCGGGCGCCGGGGCGCCGCGCATGCCGGCCACGGTGCTGGACGTCGTGTTCAGCACCGCCCGGTTGTCCGCGGCGTTCGGCGCGCCCGCCGGAGCTCCCAGCGGAGCACCGTTGTAGGTCTGGTCCGGGTTGGAGAACCGCAGGATCTTGCCGCAGTGCCCGCAGGCGTTGGCGTACGCCATGACGGTGCGCCAGCCCTGCTGCGGGTTGACCCAGTCGTAGCCGTAGGGCAGCGCCGGGGTGCCCGACCACGAGCCGCGGTCGTGGGCCGCACCGAAGTTGTGGCCCAGCTCGTGGGTGAAGGTCGTGTTGCCCGTGGCGCAGCCCGCGTCGGTCACGCTCATCGCGTACGGCGCGAACGACGTGGTGATGCTGGTCATCTGGTAGGCGATGCCGCAGTACGGGCCGCTCGGGCTGGTGGTGATCAGCGCGACGAGGTCGGCGCCGTACTGGTCGCGCAGGACGTGCAGCTCGTCGTACACGCCGTCGGAGGGGTTGGCGAGCTTGGCCAGCGTGGTCCCGTCGACGGGGCCGTTGAGGGCGACCTCGGCGGTGTGCGCGAGCCGGAGGACGGCGTTGATGCCGGAGGTGTCGAACGCGGCGTTGGTCTGCTCGATCATCAGGGCGATGTCGGCGTCCATGCCGGCCTGCCCGCCGTTGTAGGTCTCGGCGGCGGCGGAGTAGGCGACGAGCACGTCGATGACCGGGGCGTCCGCGGTGGCCGCGGAGGTCGGCGGGACCTCGCCCGCGGCCGTGCCGTCGCCCTCGGCGGCGGTGGCCGGCGGGGGCACGTCGTGGCTGTGCTCCGGCGTGCCGGGGGCGTGCGTGTGCTCCTCGCCCGCGGCGGCCGGCTCGTGACTGTGCTCCGGCGTGCCCGGCGCGTGGGTGTGGTCGCTGCTCGTCACGACCGGGTCGAACCCACCATCGGTCGGCGGCGTGGCATGCGCGTAGGCAGCAGGGAACTGCGACTCGTCCAGCTGCTCGATCGTGGTGCCGCCACCCGACGTGGGGCGCAGGCGGTACGTGGCCTCCTTGCTGGTCACCAGCCCCGCCAGCGCACCGTCCTGCTCGACGAGCACGACGGTGCTGCCCTCGTCGCCGTCGATGGTGCCGTGCCACGTCCGGTAGCCGCCGTCCCGACGCGACTCCGGGGTCTCCAGCTCGACCACGACCGTGGTGTCCTCGAACAGGGGCAGTTCCACCTCCCGCGCCGCCTCGGCCGCCGTGACCGGGAGCGCCGTGGGGTCGGCCGCGACCGTGCGGGACCGGGCCACGCCGCGCTCGCCGCCCGCGACCTCCTCGGTGGCCGCGGTGGGCGTGATGACGGCACCGTCGCCCTCAGGGGTGGCGGGGGCCGTCTGCGCCGGGGTGCCGGAGGTCGGGTCGGCGGGCCCGGCGCCCTGCGGGCCACCGGCCTGGTCGGCGGTGGCGGTACCGGACCCGCCGGCCGCCGAGGTCTCGGTCGGCGCCGGCGACTGTCCGCAGGACGTGACCATGGCGACGGCGACAGCGGCTGCCGCCAACGCGACACGGCGCTGGCGGCGCGCAGCAGATGAACTCATCGGGCCCCTTCGGCAGGCCCGCCGTCCTCGGCGGGCGTCCCGGGAGGCGTCGGCACGTGCCGGCGGTGCCTGGAGTGGCCGCGGGCGGGCCTCGCTCGAAGGGGCTGGGTCCCGGCCTCAGGTGACCCGCACCCTCACCGCCGGGACGGCCTCAGCGCCGCGCCTGGGCCGTGGGCCCGGGGTCGGCCCCCTCCCCCTCGTCGGGCTCCCGCTCCTTGCGGCGCAGCAGCAGCGAGGTGGCACCGAGCAGCAGGACGAGCACACCGAGGACGGCGATCTCGGTGATCCGGTCGGTGAACCCCGCGCCCTCACCGACGACGCCCGCCGCCTCGACCGACAGGACGACGATCTCCTTGATCGAGGCGATCACCCCGATGACGAGGAACGGCTCGGCGACCAGCTCGCGCTTCTCCACCGTCGTCCGGACGGCGAACAGCAGCTCGACCACGATGAACACCAGCAGCAGGACGTCGAGCAGGTCCAGCATCGGCTGCTCCGAGAGGTCGCCGGTCAGCGACCACGCCGTCCGCCCGGCGAGCACCAGCAGGGCCAGCGCCGCCACCACGAGCAGCAGCGCGATGCCGGCGTAGACGACGTTCTCGGCGAGCTCGAGGGCGCGGGTGCCGGCCCGGCCGAACCCGGGCGGGGGGACGTCGCGCTCGGGGTCGTGCCGTCGCTGGGCCATCCCGGCATCCTCGCCCGCCACGCGGGCGCTGCGACGGACGGCAGCGACGTCGTCACCCGGAGGGGTCCTAGCACGAGCTGCCACCCGCAAGGGGCAGGCGCGCCGACCCGTCCTGTCAACTCCTGCCGCCGAGAGCGCGGTCACTTCGTCGAGTCGACATGTCGACGGTCATGGTGCCGGCGGTCCCGTCGGGCGGATCCTGCCGTCGGCACCGATCCCCAGGAGGCCCACCATGAACCGGACCCGGTTCCTCGTCCTCGCCGTCTCCGCCCTCGCCGCGCTGGGGGTGGTCGCGCCCGCTCCGGCGGGTGCCAGTCCCTACTGCGGCATCACCTGGGGCTCACAGGCGAAGAGCGCCGACCTCGGCGACCGCGAGGTGCTCTACGACGTCCGTGCGGGCCGGCACGACTGCTTCGACCGGCTGGTCGTCGACGTCGGCGGGGAGGACACCACCTTCGGCTCGTACTCGGTGCGGTACGTGCCGGTCGTGCACCAGGACGGTTCGGGTGACCCCGTCCCGGTCCGGGGGGCCGCCGACCTGGAGGTCGTCGTGCACGCACCCGCCTACGACGAGGAGGGGCGGCCGACGTTCTCGCCGGCCGACCCGCGCGAGGTCGTCGACGTCGCCGGGTACCGCACCTTCCGGCAGGTGGCCTACGCCGGCTCGTTCGAGGGCCGCACGACGCTGGCCCTGGGCGTCCGCGCCCGGCTGCCGTTCCGCGTCTTCGGCGTCGCCGGGACGCCGAACTCCGACGACACGCCCCGCCTGGTGATCGACGTGGCGCACCGTTGGTGACCGCAGCGCCCGACGGCGGTCGGCCGGTCAGCCCCCAGCGGGGCCCGGCCGGCCGTCGTCGCCGTGTGGTCCCTCGATCGCCCGCGGCGCCCGCCGCAGCGTGTCCAGCAGGTCCTGCCCCGGCTCGGGCCGGGGGTCGACGAGTTCGGCCGGGGTGTCGGGGACGACGACCCGCGGCCCGTCGTCCTCGGTGTCGAAGCTGCGCGGCACCCGCTTGAGGTGCGTGGTCATCGACTTCACGAGCAGCAGGACGGCGATGAAGAGCAGCACGGTCAGCAGCGCGCCGACGGGGCCGGCCTTGCCGACGTCCTCGGGGAGCTGCTGGTCCGCGGCGAACAGCACCAGATCGGTCATCGGACACCCACCTCACTCCGCACACCGGCGAACAGGTCGTCCTCGGGCGCCGGCGAGTCGACGACCGACCGGGCCAGCTCGTAGTCCTCGGTCGGCCAGACCCGCTGCTGGACGTCCAGCGGGCAGGCGAACCAGCGGCCGTCCGGGTCGATCTGGGTGGCGTGCGCGATGAGCGCGGCGTCCCGGACCGCGAAGTACTCCGCGCAGGGCACCCTCGTGGTGACCCGGTGGGACAGGTCGCGGTCGGGGTCCCAGTTCTCCAGCCACTCGGCGTAGGGCGACTCCGCACCCGAGGCGAGGATCGCCTCGTGCAGCGCCCGCGTCCGGGGCAGGGTGAAGCCCATGTGGTAGTAGAGCTTGAGCGGCTGCCACGGCTCGCCCAGCTCGGGGTAGCGGTCCGGGTCGCCGGCGGCGTCGAAGGCGTGCACCGAGACCTCGTGGGTCTTGATGTGGTCCGGGTGCGGGTAGCCGCCGCGCTCGTCGTAGGTCGTGATCACGTGCGGCTTGAACCGGCGGATCAGCTCGACCAGCGGCGCGGCCGCCTCCTCGGTCGGTACCAGCGCGAAGCAGCCCTCGGGCAGCGGCGGCAGCGGGTCGCCCTCGGGGAGGCCGGAGTCCACGAAGCCGAGGAACTCCTGCTCGACCCCGAGGATCTCCCGGGCACGGGCCATCTCGTCGCGGCGGATCTCGGGGAGCCGCTCCCAGACGTCGGGCCGGTCCAGCGCCGGGTTGAGCACCGAACCGCGCTCACCCCCGGTGCAGGTCGCCACCATGACGCGAGCGCCCTCGGCGACGTACTTGGCCATCGTCGCGGCGCCCTTGCTCGACTCGTCATCGGGGTGGGCGTGCACGGCGAGCAGGCGCAACGGGTCTGCGTCGGTCACCCGACCATCATCCACCGGCCGTGCGGGGTGCCGCCGCCGCCGGGGCCCACGATCGGGCGATCGTGGCGCTCGTCACGCCTCGGTACGCTGGCGTTCCGCATCCCGCGGCCGGGCACAGGCGGAACACCGACCCGGTCGACGGTGTTACGTTGGCCGTTCTGAACGCGGCCGTCTCCCACGCGGGGGGCGGCCACCGACTTTTCAGGAGCATCGCCGTGTCCACCCCGACTGACGAGCAGCACCAGGGCGTCTGGCTGACCCAGGAGGCCCACGACCGGCTGAAGGCCGAGCTCGACCAGCTGGTGGCGGGCCGTCCGGCCATGGCCGCGGAGATCAACGCCCGCCGCGAGGAGGGCGACCTCCGCGAGAACGGCGGCTACCACGCCGCCAAGGACGAGCAGGGCAAGCAGGAGTTCCGCATCCGCCAGCTGGAGGACCTGCTGCGGAAGGCCCGGGTCGGCAACGCGCCCACGACGGCGACGCACGCCGCCACCGGCACCGTGATCACCATCCGCTTCCAGGGCGACGAGGAGACCGAGAAGTTCCTCCTCGGCTCGCGCGAGATCGTCGGCACGACGGGGCTGCAGGTCTACTCCCCCGAGTCGGCGCTGGGCTCGGCCATCCTGGGCGCCGCGCCCGGGGCGACGGTCACCTACCAGGCGCCCAACGGCCGCGACATCACCGTCGACGTCGTCGCCGTCGAGCCCTTCGTCCCCTGACCGGGGTCCCCCCGTGACCGAGCTCGCGAGGTCACGCAGGAACGCAGCACCCAGGGGCACCGGGCCGACGAGCGCCAGCGAGGAGGACCGGTGACCCGGTCCGCGCGGTCCCGGCGGGCGGAGAACACCGGGTTCGCCTGCGTCCACTGCGGGTCGGCGGTGCCGGCCAACACCGACGGGCACTACCGCAACCACTGCCCGGTGTGCCTGTGGTCGCTGCACGTCGACGACCTCCCCGGCGACCGGGCCAGCGAGTGCCGGGCGCCGATGGAGCCGATCGGCCTGGTGGAGAAGTCGGGCAAGGGCTGGCAGGTGGTGCACCGCTGCACGGCGTGCGGCCACCGCCAGCCCAACCGGCTGGTCCGCGAGGGCGAGGCCCCCGACGACCTGGACGTCGTCCTCTCGCTGCCCTGGCTGTGACATGGCGGTCCTACCGGACCGCACCGCGGCCAGGTGCCGTCCCGGCTCGCGCGGAGCCCATCCGGCCGCTCGTCGGGGACCCTCCGGGCCCCGCTCCTCACAGCCAGGTGCCGTCCCGGCCTGCGCGGAGCGGCATCAGCTCGCGCTGATCAAGCCTCGTCTCCGCAACAGCGGCGTCGGGTCGGCGTCCCGGCCGCGGACAGCGCGGAAGGCGTCCAGCGGGTCGACCGAACCGCCGACGGCGAGCAGCCGGGACCGGAAGACGTCGCCGTTCTCCCGCCGCAGCCCGCCGTTCTCCTTGAACCACTCCACGGTGTCGGCGTCGAGGACCTCCGACCAGATG
>DASQNB010000790.1:0-2591 GCA_035645175.1 Geodermatophilus sp. | reverse complement strand
GCACGGGACGCCGGCCGCGACGGCGGCGGTGCGGATCTCGTAGCCGTCCAGCCGCGGCCCGCTGTTGCCCGGCGAGCCGAACGGGGTGTTGACCACCATGTCGACGTCGCCGGCGAGGATCCGCTCGACGCAGTTGCCGGGACCCTCGCTGTACTTGCCGACCACCTCGCAGTCCACCCCGTTGCGGCGCAGCACCTGGGCGGTGCCTGCGGTCGCCAGGACCCGGAAGCCGAGGTCGGCGAGCCGCTTGACCGGGAAGATCGCCGAGCGCTTGTCGCGGTTGGCCAGGGAGACGAACACGGTGCCCTCGGTCGGCAGGCTGCCGTAGGCCGCGGCCTGGGACTTGGCGTAGGCGGTGCCGAAGCCGGTGTCCAGGCCCATGACCTCGCCGGTGGACTTCATCTCCGGCGACAGCACGGTGTCGACGCCGTGGCCCTCGACGGTGCGGAACCGGTGGAACGGGAGGACGGCCTCCTTCACCGCGATCGGCATGTCGGCCGGCAGGTCGGCGCCGTCGCCGGTGGCGGGCAGCACCCCGGCCGCGCGCAGCCCGGCGATCGGCTCGCCCACCGCGATCCGCGCCGCGGCCTTGGCCAGCTGCACCGCCGTCGCCTTGGACACGAACGGCACCGTCCGGCTGGCCCGCGGGTTGGCCTCGATCACGTACAGGATGTCGTCCTTGAGCGCGTACTGGACGTTCACCAGCCCGCGGACGCCGATCCGCGCGGCCAGCTGCTCGGTCGCCTCCCGGATGCGGACCAGGTCGGTGGTCCCGAGCGTGATCGGCGGCAGCGCGCAGGCAGAGTCGCCGGAGTGGATGCCGGCCTCCTCGATGTGCTCCATGACGCCGCCGAGGTAGAGCTCGGTGCCGTCGTAGAGCGCGTCCACGTCGATCTCGACCGCGTCCTCGAGGAACCGGTCGACCAGCACCGGGTGCGCGGGGCTGACGTCGGTCGCCTTGGCGATGTAGGCCTCGAGCGTGGCGTCGTCGTAGACGATCTCCATCCCGCGCCCGCCCAGCACGTAGGAGGGCCGGACCAGCACCGGGTAACCGATCTCCGCGGCGATGGCCCGGGCCTCGGCGAACGTCGTCGCCGTCCCGTGCTTGGGGGCCAGCAGACCGGTGTCGGCCAGCACCCGGGAGAAGGCGCCCCGGTGCTCGGCGTCGTCGATCGCCTCGGGGGCGGTGCCCAGCACCGGGACCCCGGCGTCCTTGAGCCGCTGGGCCAGCGCCAGCGGCGTCTGCCCGCCCAGGGTGCAGATGACCCCGGCCACCGGGCCGGCGGCGCGCTCGGCCTCCACGACCTCGAGGACGTCCTCGAGGGTCAGCGGCTCGAAGTACAGCCGGTCGGCGGTGTCGTAGTCGGTGGAGACGGTCTCGGGGTTGCAGTTGACCATCACCGCCTCGTAGCCGGCGTCCTGCAGCGCCTGGACGGCGTGCACGCAGGAGTAGTCGAACTCGATGCCCTGCCCGATCCGGTTCGGCCCCGAGCCGAGGATCAGCACGGCCGGCTTCTCCCGCGGCTGCACCTCGGTCTCCTCGTCGTAGGAGGAGTAGTGGTACGGCGTGCGGGCGGCGAACTCCGCGGCGCAGGTGTCGACGGTCTTGTAGACCGGCCGGATGCCCAGGCGCCGGCGCAGCGTCCGGACGCCGTCCTCGCCGGCGAGCTCGGGCCGCAGCGCGGCGATCTGCCGGTCCGACAGCCCGTACCGCTTGGCCCGCCGCAGCAGGGCCGGCGTCAGCGCGGGCGCGTCGTGCACCTCGTCGCCGACCTCGCGGACCAGGGCGATCTGGTCGACGAACCACGGGTCGAAGCCGCTGGCCTCGGCGACCTGCTCGACCGTCGCGCCGGCCGACAGCGCCTGCTCGGCGAGGTACAGCCGCCCGTCGACGGGGGTGCGGAGCAGCTCGAGCAGCTCCGCCGGGTCGGCGTGCGGGTCTCCGCTGCCGCCCACACCACCCACCCCGGCGGCCCCGGTCCAGAAGCCGGCGACCTTCGTCTCGGTGGACCGCATCGCCTTGCCCAGCGCCTCGGGGAAGTTGCGGCCCATCGCCATGACCTCGCCGACGCTCTTCATCGTCGTGGTCAGCCGCGGGTCGGCGCCGGGGAACTTCTCGAAGGCGAACCGCGGGATCTTCACGACCACGTAGTCCAGCGCCGGCTCGAAGCTCGCAGGGGTGACGCCGGTGATGTCGTTGGTGATCTCGTCGAGGGTGTAGCCGATGGCCAGCTTCGCGGCGATCTTCGCGATCGGGAAGCCGGTGGCCTTGGACGCCAGTGCGCTGGAGCGGGAGACGCGCGGGTTCATCTCGATGACGACCAGCCGCCCGGTGTCCGGGTGGACGGCGAACTGGATGTTGCAGCCGCCGGTGTCGACGCCGACCTCGCGCAGCACCGCGATGCCGACGTCGCGCATCCGCTGGTACTCCACGTCGGTGAGGGTCATCGCGGGGGCGACGGTCACCGAGTCGCCGGTGTGCACGCCCATCGCGTCGATGTTCTCGATCGAGCAGATGACGACCACGTTGTCGCTGCGGTCGCGCATCAGCTCCAGCTCGAACTCCTTCCAGCCGAGCACCGACTCCTCGA
>DASQNB010000789.1:0-3144 GCA_035645175.1 Geodermatophilus sp. | reverse complement strand
AGCAGCAGCTCGGGCTTGTGCCAGGGGTCCTTGAACGTCCGCGTCGGGTCGTCCCTGGGGATGCCGGCCGCCTCCTCGGCGGTGTAGCCGGCCGCCGCCTGCTCCATCGTGGGGTGCGCCTGCAGCGACAGCGGCCGGTCGGCGGCGAGCACCTTGAGCAGGAAGGGCAGCCGCGGCCCGAAGCGGCCGACCACCGGTGCGCCGAGCAGCCGCTCGGGCTCCTCGGCGATGGCCCGGTCCAGCGGCCGTCCGTCGGCCAGCAGGCTCGGCTGGTCCGGGTGCGCACCCATCCACAGCTCCGCGTGCGGCTGGGCGGCCGGACTGGGCTGGCCGAGCAGCTCGGGGATGACCGTGCGGCTCCCCCACGGGTAGAACCGGACGGCGCTGGTGAGGGGCCACATCAGCGGAGAGGCTACTGGCCGGTGCGCACCCGCGGGCATGGCGCGGACCACACAGTCCGATCTCTGCCCTCCGCTCGGGTCAGCCCGCCGTCCTCGCGTCCGGAGCGGCAGCCGCGGCGGCCTCCCGGGCGGTGCGCGCGGCGTCCCAGCCCAGCGGCCCGGCCATGAGCGCGGCGGCCGCCGGCGCGGCTCCCCGCCGCGGTCCGGGGTCAGGGACAGGGCGGTGCGCCGGGTGAGGACGTCGTCGACGTGCAGCGCCCCCTCGGCGACGACGGCGTGCACGACCTCGGTGGCCAGGTACGCCGGCGCCCCGGGCAGCGGGTGGCCCAGCCGCGGGTCGGCACGCACCAGGGCGAGCACCTCCCCCACCCGGTCGCCGTACCGGTGCAGCGCCCGGTCGACGGCGTCGCGGGGCAGCCCGGGAGCGGCCGGCCCGCCGTCGCGGACGGCGTCCCGGCGGTGCGCGTCGACCAGCGGGAGGTGGGCCGTCCGGGACGGCGGCCCAGTTCCGGGCCTTCAGCAGGCCGACCGAGAGCCCGCGGCCGGCCGCGTCGAGCGCGACGGCGGCGCCGGTGAGCCCGCCGCCGACCGCGAGCACGTCGACGACCTCGTCGGGCAGCCGGGCCCGGTCGGCTCTCCGGCGGTCCGGGGACAGCAGGGTGCTGTCCACGCCGCCCCCTCCGCCGGCCGTGGGGTCAGCCCCGGGTGCCGGTGCTCACGCGGGCGCGGACCGCTCGGTGTCCAGGGCCAGCGCCAGGTAGACGGCGGTGAAGTCGGCGACGGCCAGCTGGCGGGCCAGCCGGGGCAGCCGGGCGTACCGCTCCGGGTCCCCGTGCTCGGCCAGTGCGCTCACCGGCACGTTGGCGGCCGCCGCGCTGCGCAGCGCCTCGGACAACGCCTCGCGGGCCGAGCGGGGCTCGCGCTCCCCCGCGCCGTCGTGGTCGCCGGCGTCCGCGTCCCGGATGGTGATCAGCCGCAGCCGCCGGCCGACGTCCTCGGCACGGTCGCGGAAGAAGTCGTCCTGCCCGCCCTCGGGCGCCAGCGGGCCGCGCAGGACGGCGCAGGCGGCCACCCGCTGGTCCGGCATCCGGAAGGTGGTGACCGGCAGCCCGGCCAGCGTCGCCAGCTGGTCGGCGATCCGGGTGGCGGCGGTACCGGCCAGCGGCCCCTCGGCGGCGATCAGCGGCAGCGCGTCGAGCAGCTCCAGCGCCAGCGTCTTGGCCGGGTTGACGAAGGACTCCCGGGTCGGTCCGCACTCGGTGGCGACCTCGTCGAGGGCCGCGGCGATCGCCTCCAGGTCGGCCGCGTCCTCCGCGAGCAGGTCCAGACCGACGGCGAGCTGCAGCAGCGGGGTGAGCAGCGACCACAGGGTGGTGTGCCGCACCCGGGAGCGCGGCAGCGGCACGTACGGGGCGCGGGCGGTGGAGCAGGCCGCGCGCAGCGGGGCGTCCTCCGCGCCGATGCCCAGCAGCGTCACACCGCGCCGGGCCGCCTCGTAGGCCGGGGTGACGGCGTACCGGCCGGCGCCGGTGCGGGTGGCGACGACGGCGATGTCGCTGGGACCGGTCCACACCGGCAGGTCGGGCCCGGGGACGACGTCCACGGTGACCGGGCTGGCCGGCCCGAGCAGTGCCCGCAGCACCTGGGCGGCCACCGCGCCCTCCCGGCGGGCCACGATGACCAGCCCGCGCGGCCGGCCGCCGGCGGTGACCCGCTCCAGACCGGCCTCCTCGGTCAGCCGAGCGGTCTCCCGGACCTGCGCACCGGCGCCGGCGACCGCGGGGAGCAGCCCGCGCGGGTCGCGGACGCGCAGCAGCTCGAGGTCGTCGAGGACCTCCTCGGCCAGCTCCGGGGAGGTCATGCCGGCCCCGCCCCCCGCTGCCGCGCCTCGTCCAGCAGCAGGACGGGGATGCCGTCGCGCACCGGGAAGGCCCGGCCGCAGGTCGTGCAGACCAGCTCGCTCGCCGCCTCGTCCACGGTCAGCGGGCTGTGGTGGGTGTCGGGGCAGGCGAGGATCTCCAGCAGCGTGGGGTCCAGCCCCAGCGGGCGGGCGGGATCCCGATCAGCCGTGGTCATGCGCGCACCATCTCCAGTACTCGGTCCCGCAGGGAGGTCATCCGCGCCTCGTCCGGCGCCTCGACGTTGAGCCGCAGCAGCGGCTCGGTGTTGCTGGCCCGCAGGTTGAACCACGAGCCGTCCGGCAGGTCGACGGTCAGCCCGTCCAGCTCGTCGACGGTGACGCCGTCCTGCTGCTCGAAGGCCTCCCGCACCGCCCGCGTGCGCCCCGCGGCGTCCGCGACGGTGGAGTTGACCTCCCCGGAGGCCACGTAGCGGGAGTAGCCCGCGGTCAGCTCCGACAGCGGCCGGCTCTGCTCCCCCAGCGCGGCGAGCACGTGCATGGCGGCGAGCATGCCCGTGTCGGCCCGCCAGAAGTCGCGGAAGTAGTAGTGCGCCGAGTGCTCCCCGCCGAAGACGGCGTCGGTGCGGGCCATCTCGGCCTTGATGAAGGAGTGCCCGACGCGGGTGCGAACCGGCTGCCCGCCGTGCTCGCGGACGATCTCCGGGACCGCGCGCGAGGTGATCAGGTTGTGGATGACCGTCGTCCCCCGGCCCTTGGCCAGCTCGCGGACGGCGACCAGCGCGGTGACCGCCGAGGGGCTGACCGGCTCGCCGCGTTCGTCGACGACGAAGACGCGGTCGGCGTCGCCGTCGAAGGCCAGCCCGAGGTCGGCGCCGGTGCGGC
>DASQNB010000788.1:0-3206 GCA_035645175.1 Geodermatophilus sp. | reverse complement strand
AGCCTGAAGCTCAAGCGCTCCGTGGTGCTCAAGGAGTTCGACACCGAGGTCGAGGCGCTCTACCAGGAGTAAGAGGGACCTCGTCCTCCTCACCCTCGTAGCAGGACCCTCTCCCCGAGCCCTTCGCAGGTCCAGGGCACGCCAGGAGAGGGCCGGGGGCTCGGGACGGGGCCAGCGGGACCCGGCAGCGAGGCCGTCAGCCGTCGGGGTCGAGCAGCTCGGCGAAGGTCGCCGCGATCGACGTCCACGACCAGCGCTGCTCGACCCACGCGCGGCCGGCCGCGCCCATCCGGCGGGCGCGCGCCGGGTCGTCGAGCAGGCCGGTGAGGACGGCGGCCACCTCCTGCGGCGAGCGCGGGTGGGCGACGACGTGCCCGGTGACGCCCTCCTGCACCGTCTCGGGAGCGCCGCCGGAGGTCCCGGCCACCACCGGCCGGCCGCAGGCGGCGGCCTCCAGGTAGACCATCCCCAGGCCCTCCACGTCCAGCCCGCCGCGGCGGGTGCGGCAGGGCATGGCGAACACGTCGCCGGCGGCGTAGTGCTCGGGCAGCCCGGCCGGTGGCACCGGCCCGGTGAGGACGACGGAGCGCTCCAGCCCGCGCGCGGCGACGGCCCGGCGCAGGCCGCCCTCCAGCGGGCCGCCGCCGACCAGCAGCAGCCGGGCGTGGGGGTGGCGAGCCAGCACCTGCGGCCAGGCCGCCACCAGCACGTCCTGCCCCTTGCGGGGCACCAGCCGGGACACGCAGACCACGACCGGTGCCGCCCCCAGCCCGTACCGCGCCCGCACGGCCGCGCCGTCGGCGTCCGGGGTGAAGCGGTCGACGTCCACCCCGGGCGAGAGCTGCGCCATCCGGGTGACCGCGCCCAGCGCCGGCGCGAGCCGGTCCCGCGTGTAGTCGCTGATGCAGGTCAGGACGTCGAGCCCGGAGGCGATGCGGCGCAGCACCTGCCGGGCGCCGGGCAGCGCGACCCAGCCGGTCTCGTGGCCGTGCGTGGCCCCGACCAGGTGGCGCACGCCGGCGTCGCGCAGCGCCGGCGCGAGCAGGCCCAGGGGCGCGGCGGCCCCGAAGAAGGCGGTGTCGCAGCCGTGCCGGCGGGCCAGTCCGGCCGCCGCGCGGGCCACGCCCGGGGTCGGCAGCAGCATGCCGGTCGGGTGCCGCACCACCGCGTACGGCAGTGCCGCGTCGTGGGCCTCCCAGCCCGGTGAGCGCGAGGCGAGCACCACCAGCGACTCCGGCGGGCGGCGGGCGAGCAGCGCGGCGACGAAGGTCTGGATGCCGCCCTGACGCGGCGGGAAGTCGTTGGTGACGACCAGGGTCCTCACCCGGCGTCCTCCAGTCGCTGCCAGTCCTGGGCGAACGCGATCCGCTGGGCGGCGGTCGGGTGCGAGCCGAAGAACCAGTGCCAGGCGCCGGGCGGGTCGGGGTCGCTGAGGTTGGTGGCGGACAGCTGCCGCTGCATGTCGACGAAGGCCCCGGCGTCCCCGGTGAGCTCCAGCGCGCGCAGGTCGGCCCGGGTCTCGACCTGACGCGACACCAGGTTCTGCACCGGGGTGCTCAGCAGGCCGCTCAGCGACAGCAGGAGCAGCACCAGCGGGACGACGGCCGGGTCGGCCGGTGACTGCGCACCCACCCGGCGCAGCAGCGGCATCCAGGACAGCAGCCAGCCCGACAGCGCCACGGCGGCTCCGGAGCCCAGCGCCCCGATCAGGGTGCCGGTGAGCACGTCGCGGTGGACGACGTGGCCGAGCTCGTGCGCCACGATCGAGGCCACGCCGTCCTCCGGCAGCCGCTCGAGCGTCGTGTCGTAGAGGACGACGCGGCGGGTCGAGCCGAACCCGGAGACGTAGGCGTTGAGCGCCGTCGTCCGCCGGGAGGCGTCGGAGACCAGCACGTCCTGCACCGGGGTGCCGTTCTCCTCCGCGAGGTCCAGCAGCCGGGTGCGCAGCTCGCCGGCCGGCAGCGGCTCGAAGCGGTTGAAGGCCGGCTCGATGACCACCGGGTAGAGGAACGACCCGACGACGACGAAGCCCGCCGCCGCCCCTGCCGCCCACGCCCACCAGGTGCGCGGCGCCCGCCGGACCAGCCACAGGAAGCCGGCCAGCGCCAGGGCGGTGACCGCGGCGCTGATGGCGGTCGAGACGGCGACGTCGCGCAGCCACAGTCCCCAGCTGCGGGTCGACAGGCCGTACCGGTGCCGGAGCACCTCCGCGTACGCCGACACCGGCAGGGTGGCCAGCCGCCCGACGACGACCACGGCCGCCGAGCCGAGCAGCACCTGGGCCGCGCGCCCGCCGCCCAACGGCCGGGCCACGGCGTGCACCAGCCCGGCCCCGAGCGGGGTCAGGCCGAGGACGGCGGAGACCAGCAGGCCCAGGACCAGCGAGGTCAGCGAGGCCGGGCGCAGCGCGGCGGCGAAGGACTCGGCCCGCTGCAGCACCTCCGGCGGAAGGACCGTCGACGGGTCGACCGGGGTGCGCCCGCCGGCCGGCTCGGCCAGCAGCGTCCAGGGTGGGACCACCACGAGGACCACGAGGAGGGCGGCGCCGAGCACGGCCGCGACCAGGAGCGCAGCGCGAGCACCTGCCCGCCCCGCCCTCACCCGGCCGATCCTAGGCGAGCCCGGCGAAGGCCCCAGGTCCGCAACCCTCGTCGAGCGGTGTCCACTGGCCTGCCTCCGTCCGCTCCCAGCCCCTCTCGGCCGGGCCCTCTCCTCGGCGCTCCCGATCGTGCGAGGAACCCAGGAGGGGGTGGGGTCCAGCGACCGCCTACCGCGTCGGCTGACGAGTCCGGGCTGGGAGAAAGAGGCTCTGTCTGTGCGCCCCGGCGGACCGGTGCGTGGGAGGACTCACCCCGGTGCTGCGGTGGGTCCTCGGTTCCCTCTCGGCGCCGCTGCGGCGCGTGGGGCGATTCGGCGGTGACCAGCCGAGGTCACCTCTGCGCGGATGACGACCACCCGGCCGGGCCGGCTGGCCGTACGGGACGTGTGCAGGACGGGGATGCCGGGGACTGTGGGTGCTGGGCCGCTCCCGGGCTCGCCACGCCGTCCGCTCGCTCGGGGAGCCCGGCTGGGCCTGCGGTGGGCGGCGCGCGTGCTCACCCGGTGCGCCGCCGCGTCCCCTGCCCACCGGCCCGCCGGTCGGTCCGGACGTGCCGGACCGGCGCCGGGCGCGGGGAGGGCTGGTGGCGCAGCGGCGGCACCAGCCC
>DASQNB010000787.1:0-6961 GCA_035645175.1 Geodermatophilus sp. | reverse complement strand
CACCGACGCCAACGTGGGCAACGCGATGGACGGGCCGGCGATCTCCGAGGAGGAGCACGAGGTCACCCTGCACGCCGAGCGCCCGGTGGTGGAGAAGGAGGCCGTGCCGGTCGAGCGCGTGCGCCTGGACAAGCAGACCGTCACCGAGCAGGAGCGGGTGTCGGCCGACGTCCGCAAGGAGGAGATCGAGGTCGACGATCCCGGGACGACCGACCGTCGCGTCTGAACAAGAACCCCCTTCCTCCCCGCCCTTCGCAGGCTCGGAGTGGGCCCCTGGAAGGGGGCCTGGACGGCGGTGGCCGGCCGAGGACCTCACTCCGGCCGGCCATCTGCCGACTCTGCAGGTCGGGGCCGCACGGGTGAACCGCCCGACCGGGCAGGGCCGTCGGTGCGCGGCGGGTGGGATGCTCGGGACGTGAGCGAGACCACGGTGCGACCGGTGACCGGCGCGGACGGCGGGGCCGGCGGCCCCGACGAGCTGGCCGCGGCCCTCGAGGCGACCGGCTACCTGCCCGACGAGGGCCTGGCCACCGCCGCCTACCTGGCGCTGGCCATGCACCGCCCGCTGTTCCTCGAGGGCGAGGCCGGGGTCGGTAAGACCGCGCTGGCCCAGGCGCTGGCACGGGTCACCGGCCGGCCGCTCTACCGGCTGCAGTGCTACGAGGGCCTCGAGGCCAGCCAGGCGCTCTACGACTGGGACTTCGGCCGGCAGCTGCTGCACCTGCGCGCCGCCGAGGCCGCGCACGCCACGGGTGACACCGAGACCCTCGAGGCGTCGCTCTACGACCGCCGCTTCCTGCTGGCCCGCCCGCTGCTGCAGGCGCTGGAGGACTCCCCGAGCGTGCTGCTGGTCGACGAGGTCGACCGCGCCGACGACGAGTTCGAGGCCTTCCTGCTCGAGGTCCTCTCCGACTTCACCATCTCCATCCCCGAGCTCGGCACCATCCGCGCCGTCACGCCGCCGCTGGTCGTCCTCACCTCCAACCGCACCCGCGAGGTGCACGACGCGCTCAAGCGGCGCTGCCTCTACCACTGGCTGCAGCACCCCGACTTCGACCGCGAGGTGGCGATCCTGCGCCGCCGGCTGCCGGACGTGACCGAGCAGCTGGCCCGCGAGGTGGCCCGCGCGACGGCGAAGCTGCGCACCCTGGACCTGCTCAAGCCGCCGGGGGTCGCCGAGGCGATGGACTGGGCGACCGCGCTGCACACCCTCGGCGCCCGGGAGCTGGACCCGGACGTCGCCGCGCGCACGCTGGGCGCGGTGCTCAAGTACCGGGAGGACACCGACCGCGTGCACGCCATGGCCCGGGGGGCGCTGTTCGGTGGCGGCTGAAGAAGGGCCCCGTCCCTCTCGGGAAGGACCCCGCTCTCCTCACCCCTCGCAAGCTCGGGGCGAGCCTCTGAGCGGGGCCAACTGGGCTCAAGGTGAGCCTCCGGACGGGGCCGTCGGGGTACAGCGGCAGCGGGACGTCGTCGACACCGTGCTGGGCTTCGCGCGCACGCTGCGGGTCGCCGGGGTGGGCGCCTCCCCGGACCGGGTCGAGGCGATGCTGGCCGCCGTGGCCGCGCTCGACGTCCTCGATGCCACCGCCGTCTACTGGTCCGGCCGGCTGACCCTGTGCGCCGGCCCGGACGACCTGGACCGCTACGACGCCGCCTTCGCCTCGTACTTCGGCGGCGAGTCCCCGCGGCCGGTGCCCCCGGCGGCCCGGGAGCAGCAGCGGACGGTCAGCACCGCACCGCTGGACCCCGGCGCCGGCGAGGGGGACGGCGAATCACCGCCGGACCTCGCCGGGCGGGCCAGTGCCGACGAGGTGCTGCGCCACCGGGACGTCGCCGACCTGACCGGTGCCGAGCGCGAGCAGCTGCGGAAGCTGTTCGCCCTGCTCGTCCCGGCGTCCCCGATGCGGGCCTCGCGCCGCCGGCGGTCCAGCCCGCACGGCGCCGTCCACGCCTCCCGCACCGTGCGTCGCGCGCTGCGCGACGGGGGCGAGGTCACCCGGCTGCTGCACCGGCGGGCCCGGCCCCGCCCGCGCCGCGTCGTCCTGCTCGTCGACGTGTCCGGCTCGATGAGCCCCTACGCCGACGCGCTGCTGCGCTTCGCCCACGCCGCCGTCCGGGCACGCCCGGCCGCGACCGAGGTGTTCACCGTCGGCACGCGGCTGACCCGGGTCACCCGCGAGCTGCGGCTGCGCGACCCCGACAAGGCGCTGGCCGCCAGCGGCTCGGCGATCCCCGACTGGTCCGGCGGCACCCGGCTCGGCGAGGTGCTCAAGGCCTTCCTCGACCGGTGGGGCCAGCGCGGCACGGCCCGCGGCGCAGTCGTCGTCGTGTGCAGCGACGGCTGGGAGCGCGGCGGGACCGACGTCCTCGCCGAGCAGATGGCCCGGCTGCAGCGGCTGGCGCACGCGGTCGTGTGGGTCAACCCGCACAAGGGCCGCGAGGGCTACGAGCCGCTCACCGGCGGGATGCAGGCGGCGCTGCCGTCGGTCGACCACTTCGTGGCCGGGCACAGCATGGCCGCCTTCCAGGAACTCACAGGGGTGATCCAGCGTGCTTGAAGATAGAAGGACCCTGCTGCCCCCCACCACTCGCGGGCCCGCGGGGGGACCCTGCAGGAGGGCCGCGTCGGGGGCCGTCGGCGTTGGACTCCGCGTGAAGGAGCTGTCGGATGCGTGACGTACTGGACGATCTCGTCGGGTGGTGGCAGGCGGGGGAGACCGTCGGCATGGGCACGGTGGTGGCCACCTGGCGCTCCGCCCCGCGCCCTGCCGGGGCCTCGATGCTCGTCGGCCCGGACGGCACCGCCGTCGGCAGCGTCTCCGGCGGCTGCGTCGAGGGCGCGGTGTACGAGGAGGCCAAGGACGTCGTCGAGACCGGCGTCCCCACGCTGGAGCGGTACGGCGTCAGCGACGACGACGCCTTCGCCGTCGGGCTGACGTGCGGCGGGATCCTCGACGTGTTCGTCGAGCCGGTCTCCCGCGAGTCCTTCCCCGAGCTGGGCGAGGTCGCGGAGTCGGTGGAGCAGCACGAGCCGGTCGCCGTCGTCACCTGCGTCGCGGGCCCGGAGGACCGGGTGGGCCGCCGGCTGGTGGTCTGGCCCGACCGCAGCTCCGGCACCCTGGGTCTGCAGCGCCTGGACGACGCGGTGGCCGACGACGCCCGCGGCATGCTGGCCGCCGGGCGCACCGGGATGCTGCACGTCGGGCACGACGGTGAGCGCCGCGGCGACGACCTGTCGCTGTTCGTCAACGCCTTCGCGCCGGCCGCCCGGATGGTCGTCTTCGGCGCCATCGACTTCGCCGCCGCGGTCGCCCGGGTCGGCGCCTTCCTCGGGTACCGGGTCACCGTGTGCGACGCCCGCCCGGTGTTCGCCACACCCAAGCGCTTCCCCGACGCGCACGAGGTCGTCGTCGAGTGGCCGCACCGCTACCTGCAGGCCGAGGTCGACGCCGGCCGCATCGACGAGCGCACCGTGCTGTGCGTGCTCACCCACGACCCGAAGTTCGACGTCCCGCTGCTGGAGGTCGCGCTGCGCCTGCCGGTGGCCTACGTGGGCGCGATGGGCTCGCGGCGCACGCACGAGGAGCGCCTGGCCAGGCTGTCCGAGGCCGGCCTGTCGAAGGAGGAGCTGGCCCGGCTCTCCTCGCCGATCGGGCTGGACCTCGGCGCGCGCACGCCCGAGGAGACCGCGATCTCGATCGCTGCCGAGGTCATCGCGGGGCGCTGGGGCGGCTCGGGGGAGCGGCTGACCGGCATCGAGGGCCCGATCCACCGCACCGCCGAGCGCTGAAGCTGCACCGACGGTTCGGGCCGGACGCCGCGGCCCCCTGCAGGGCGTCCCCGAGCTCGCGACGGGACCCAGGGGGGTCCTTCTCATAGCGGATCAGGTATACCGTCGGGGTCGTGCCGCCGCACCGCCGCACCGGGTTTCCCGGCCTGGAGGACCTCGCCGAGCGCCGGCGGGGCCTCATCGAGGAGCTGGTCCGGGTCCGGCGGGAGAGCGACCTGAGCCAGACCGAGATCGCCGCCCGGATGGGGACGTCGCAGTCGGCGGTGGCCCGCTTGGAGAGCGGCGGGCTCGACGCCCGGCTGTCCACGCTGGAGCGCTACGCGGCCGCCCTGGGCCGCACCGTCGACTGGCAGGTCCGACCGTCCGAGGAGTCCCCATGACCGTGCCGCGCAGCACCTGGCCGCCTCTCCCGCCGCACCCCCCGGAGCCGCCACGGCCCCGGCGCACCCCCTGGCTGCCCGAGCCGCGCCCGACGGCGCCCGGCCCGGTGTCGGCGTCGGCCGCCCTCGTCGTCGGCGCGGGGGACTGGCTGGCCGAGCGGCTGCTCGAGCAGCGGATGGTCACCCTCTCCGGCGACCTGGACGCCGACATCGTCAACCGGACGGTGGCCGAGCTGGCGTTGCTCGACGCGACCGGTGACGGACCGGTCCGCCTGCAGTTGTCCGGCGTGAGCGCCGACCTGGACGTCGCGCTGACCCTCGTGGACGCCCTCGACCTCATGGGCGCTCCGGTGCACGCCACGTGCCTGGGTGTGCTGAGCGGGCCTGCGGTCGCGGTGCTCGCCGTCGCCGACCGGCGGGCAGCGGGGGCGCACGCCGCCGTGCGCCTCAGCGAGCCGCGCGCGCCGCGCGGCATGCCGGGGCACGAGGTGGAGGCCTGGGCCGCCGAGCACACCCGGCAGCTGCACCGGCTGCAGGAACGGCTCGCCGCCGCCTGCGGCCGGCCGGTGGAGGAGGTGGCCGCCGACATGCGCGCCGGGAGGCTGCTCGACGCGGAGGAGGCGCGCGCCTACGGCCTGCTCGACGCCGCCGAGCCCGCGTCCTGACCGCCCCGCTGCCGGAGCTACCGCGCGGGCCGGGGACGCCGTCCGCCGGCACGCGGGACCCGCTGGACCACCGGCCCGCACCGGTCACGGGTGACCGCGCCGGAGGACCCGCTGGACCTCGCCGAGCCCGGCGGCTGACGCCGGCGGGCACTCAGGCCGGGGGCGGGACGAGCTCGAGCCGGAACTCGCGGACCGCGTCGACGTACTCGACGTCGACCCGGGAGCCGTGGGCCCGGCCCATGGCGATCACCCGCGCCAGCTCGGCCAGCCGGCTGAGGCCGAGCACGGCCGTCAGCGAGCCGGGGGCCGCGACGGTCCGGACGCCGTCGTAGAGCCGGAAGTCGCCGCCGAGGAACACGGTGGCCGCACGCCGGGCCGCGGGGCCGGAGAGGCAGACCACGACCGGCTCCCCGGTGCCGAGCGCGGCTCGCACCTCGGGCAACAGCCGGGGGTGGCCGAACTGCAGGACGACGGCGTCCAGGGTGGCGGTCATCGTCAGTCCTCTCGGTCGGTCGAACACCGCGTGATCCGGTGGCCTCACAGAGGACTCCCCGGGCCTCCCTGATACGCGGGCCGTTCCGGAGCGCGGGTCGCGCTGCCGTGGTGCAGGCCGGGCTGCGGCCGGGGTCAGCCCAGGACGGTGCGGACCGCGGCCGGGGCGTCCGTCGCGCGCCGCAGCGCCGCCACCCGGCCGCCCCCGGTGGCGGCCAGGGCCGCGCAGCCGGCCTCCGAGTCCGGCTCCGCCGACAACGACAGCACGTGCAGGCGGGCGCCGGCTCGGGCCAGCGCGGCCGCCGCCGGCAGCGGGTCGGGGCTCTCGGTCGCCAGGCCGTCGGAGAGCAGCAGCACGTCGCGGGCGGCCGCCCGCGAACGGGTCAGCTGGGCGGCCGCGGTCCGGAGACCGAGGTCGAGGTCGGTGGTCCCGCCCCCGCGCAGGTCGAACAGCCGGTCGACGACGACGTCGCTGCGCGGGTCGGCCGACAGCGGCCGCAGGACCACCGCCTTCGACCAGAACGCGACGACGCCCAGCTCGTCGTTCGGCCGCATCCGCTGGGCCAGCGCCGACGCGGTCAGGACGGCGACCGCGAGCTCGTCCCCGGCGACCGACCCGGAGGCGTCGACCAGCAGCACGCAGGCCCGCCCGGTGGAGCGCCAGCCGCGGGTGTGCAGGTGGTCGGCCCGCCAGTGCGGCTCGGCGCCGCGCGCGGCCAGGCTCGCGTCGAGGTCGACGTCGCTGCCGGTGTCGTCCCGCCGGGTCACCACCCGCCGGGTGCCCGGCCGGTCGGGGACGCCGGTGCGCGGGGCGCCCACCGGCAACCGGGAGGCCAGCGACCGGGCGGCGGCGCGCAGCCCGGGGTCGAAGGCCCGGCCCATCGCGGTCAGCAGCCGGGAGGCCGCCTCGGGGTCCCGCGCGGCGAGGTCGCTGAGCGCCTGCTCGTCGAGCTGCCCGGCCTGCGGGGAGACCTGCTGGAAGTCCGGGTGCGCCCGGCTCAGCTCGTCGCGGCCGGCCCGGCGGGCCGCGTGCGCGCGGAGGAGCTGCTCGACGTCGGCGGGGTCCTCGACCGCGGTCGGCTGCGGTGGTCGCCCGCCCGGCGGCGGCGCCGGTGCGCCCGCGGGGGCCTGCTCCGCCTCGTCGGCGGTCAGCCTTTTCCCAGCTCCTCACCGGCCCGGCGCCAGATGTCGGCGACGACGTCCTCCACCGGCCGCGCCGCGCCGTCGGCGAGGGTGACCTTGCCGGTCAGTGCGGCGAGCGCGGCGTCCAGGCCGGTGCTGTCCTCGTCGGCGCCGTGCCCCCGGACGGTGGCCAGCTCCACCGCGATGAGCACCGTGTCGATCGCCCCGCATACCGAGGAGCCGATCCGCAGCTCGGGGTGGTCGCGGGTGATCCGCACCGAGCGCACCGCCCTGGACACCAGCGGCTCGGGGCCGCCGGTGGCGGCGGCGACGACGGCGAGCTCGGCGTCCTCGTCCTGGTAGCCCATGGCGACGCGGCAGGACCGGTCGTAGAGCGCCGGGGTGACCCGGGCGGTGCCCACGGCGTCGAACGGGTTCATCGCCGCCACCAGCCGGAACGTGGGGCGGGCGGTCACCCGGCCGAAGCGGGGCACGTGCATCTCCCGCTC
>DASQNB010000786.1:0-4870 GCA_035645175.1 Geodermatophilus sp. | reverse complement strand
CGGTCGAGCACCTCGCCGGACAGTGACCGGCTGCGGAAGAGCCGGCCGATGCCGAGCGCCACCGAGTCGGACACGGTCAGGCTGTACGGGGGGTGCTTCATCGCGGCCCTGCGGTCGAGCAGCTGGGCGACCTCGCTGTAGACCTGCGCGTCCGTGGCGGGCACCCCGTGGGCGGTGATGTTCACCGACGGCTCCTCCCTGGCTCGGTGTTCCTTCCGGTCAGGGATCGGCCGTGCACGAGCGGTGCTCGACCCGAACCGGTGGCCGGCCCACCCGTTGAGGGGGCGACGCCCGTTGCGGTCAGGGCAGCCGGATGGGCACCACGGGAGCCGGGCCGTGCACCTGGGGCAGGGCGTCGGGACGGCCGAGGCCCTGCGGGTCGGCGTCCTCACCGCGGTCGAGCACGTAGCAGGCCGCGATCTCCCCGGCGCGGTCCTCGCGGATCGCGCCGATGATCTGGTCGATCGTCTCGCGGACGCAGTAGTGGCTGCCGTCGGTGGTGACGACGACGGTGTCGTACCCGCCCTCGACCCGCTCGATGTGGTCGGGGTCCAGGCGGCAGCGCTCGCCGGTGCGGCGGGTGAGACCGATCATCGCGGTCCTCCTGCTGGGCGGGGCATCGGGCCCCGGCGGCTCCCTCGGTCGTGAGGTGCTGGTCCCATCGGCGCCGCCGCCGGTGGGGTTGAGCCCGGACGGCTGGTCCGCCCCGTCGGGGTGAGGGCCTACGGTGCGCCGCGTGACCGCCTCCGAACGCCTGGTCTGGGCCGCCGGCGTGGTCGCGCCGCAGCCGGGGGAGCGGGTGCTGGAGGTGGGCTGCGGCCACGGCGTCCTGGTGTCCCTGCTGGCCGAGCGGGCGGGTCTCGTGCTCGGCGTCGACTGCTCGCCGGCGATGGTCGCTGCGGCCGGTCGCCGCAACCGCGCCGCGGTGCACGCCGGCCGGGTGGAGCTGCAGGCGGCGCTGTTGCAGGACGCCGACCTCGGTGCCGACCCCTTCGACGTCGTCGTGTCGTTCAACGTGCGCGCCCTCTCCGACCCCGCGCAGGAGGCGACGTGGGACGTCGTCGCCCGGGTGCTCGCACCGGCAGGCCGGGTGGTCGTGGCGTTCTCCGTGATGACGCCGGGCGCGGAGGACGACGTCGTGGGGACGGTGGGCCGGCTGGCCGGCGCGCGCGGCCTCGCCGTCCGTGCGGTGCACCGGGCCCGGACGACGCCCTACGCGTCCGCCGCGGTCGAGCTGCGCCGTCCCCCTGCCGCCGGCTGAACCGATCTCCTCCCTCCGGATGAGGCCGGCACACCCCGCTCAAGACGGCCCGGGCCACCGCCGATCACCCGGTCAGGTGACGCCTGGCCTCCCGGTCGGCGTCGGTCCCACAGTCAGGAGGAGAGGTCGTGTCCGAGCAGTCCGTGCTCGTCGTCGAGGACACCGAGGAGATCAGGGAGCTGGTCTGCACGGTCCTGCGCCGGGCTGGGATGCAGGTCCGCGCGGTCGCCTCCGGCGCCGAGGCGCTGACCGAGGTGCGGCACGCGGCGCCCGACGTCGTCGTCCTGGACCTGGGCCTGCCCGACGCCGACGGCACCGAGGTGTGCCGGCAGATCCGCGCCACGAGCGAGTGCTACGTCCTGATGCTCACCGCGCGCGCCGAGGAGGTCGACCTGCTGATCGGGCTGGCCGTCGGCGCCGACGGGTACATGGCCAAGCCGTTCTCGCCGCGTGAGCTCGTCGCCCGTGTGCAGGCCATGCTGCGCCGCCCGCGGGTCCCCGCCCCTCGCCCCGCGCCGCCGGAGGAGTCGGTGCTCCGGCTGGCCGAGCTCGAGGTGGACGAGGACAGCCGCGAGGTCCGGGTGGACGGCGCCGTCGTCGACCTGACCCGCACCGAGTTCGACCTGCTGGCCGCACTGGCCTCGCGCCCCGGCCGGGTGCTGCAGCGCCAGACGCTGCTGCGCGAGGTGTGGCAGACCGACTGGGAGGGCAGCGTCCGCCTGGTCGAGGCGCACATGTCCAACCTGCGTCGCAAGCTGCAGGCCGCGGGGCTCTCCTCGCCGGAGATCAAGACCGTGCGGGGCGTCGGCTACCGGCTCGTCGCCTGAAAGAGGACCCCGTCCTCCCCACCCCTCGCAGGCTCGGGGCGGGCCCCTGGACGGGGCCGCTGTCGTGCGGTCAGCAGCGGACGGTGTTGCTCAGCGCCGAGGTGCCGGTCCAGCCGTAGCCGGTGAGCGTGTCGATCGACAGCCGTGCGCCGTAGTCGACGACGTCCGCGTCGTAGTTCGCGGTCATCCGGTTGGCGGTCGGTGCCGCCTCGCCCATCGCGTAGAGGCCGCGGACCGTGTGCGCCGTCATCCGGTAGCCGGTGACCCGGGTGGAGGGGCTCGAGGTCCAGCGCAGCGTCGCGTACAGCTCGGTGTCCCTGATCGTCTGGGTGGTCGAGTACTGGTTCCAGGCCGGGCCCTCGGTCTGCACCGTGTCGACGGACTCGACGTTGCTGCTGCTGGCGACCGTGGTGATCGACTCCGAGGAGCCGGTCTGCTGGGAGCCCCACGAGTACCTGGTGTAGTGGCGCGTGATCACCCTCGTCGTCGTGACGCAGGAGACCTCGACCCGGACGTTCGTGGCCGGCGCGACGGTGCCGGTGCCGACGGTCATCGCCCGCAGCGGCACGGAGTCGGCGAAGGTGGCGTTCGCGGCGCTGGTGCCGGTGGCCAGGACGGCGCAGGTGACGACGGCGACCACGACCAGGGCCCGGGTCGCCCAGCGGCCGGTGCCGGCGGCCAGCGGGCGCAGCAGCCGCAGGGTGGGGCCGGCGACCGGGGGCAGCGTGCGGGCTGCTCCGGGGGTGTGCATCGGGATCGCGGTCACGTCGTCTCCTCCTCCGGGGTGCTCGGTCGGGGTGGGGCCGGGGTCAGCGGGTGGTGGCGGCGCGCTGGACGCCGGAGGAGGGGAGGGCCAGGGAACCGAGGAGCTTGCGGGTGGTGCCACGGGTGCTGCTGCTCATCGGGGTCGCTCCTGCCTGCGGGCCGGATCGGGCTGATCCGGCGACGGGAACGACTCTGGGCGACCAACCGCAGACCATCCGCCCGCCAACCGCAAGAAGTGCGCGAGGAACGCCGGCCCCCGTCCCGGGCACCTGGCCCTCTCCTGGCGTGGGCCTCCTCCCGGGCACCGCCCCGAGCTCGCGAGGGGTGGGGAGGAGGAGGCCCTGCGACGAAGGGCTGGGGCAGGACGCGGTCCTTCGACGAGGGGTGGAGTGAGGACCCCCTTGCCCCCACCGTTGGAGGACCCCGTCCCCCTCACCGCTCGCAGGCTCGCGACGAGCCTCTGCACGGGGCCGTGGCGGGACCCTGCACGGGGGCCGGGTCCTCTCTCAGGGACCGGCGACGGCAGCGAGCTCGACGACCAGCTCGTGGGCGAGGACGCCGCGCCGCGCGTCCTGGGCGATGGCCCGGCAGACCGCGGCGACCTCCGGGTGGCCCAGCTGGGCGCTGGTGCCGGCGAGCGTGGCCGAGGCATGCGCGAGGGCCGCGGCGTCCCCGGTGCGGGCGCCGTCGGCGATGGCGGTCAGCCGGTGGGGGAGAGCGGCGGCGTAGATCCGCTGCAGGCGGTCCATGAGCTCGGCGTCGACGTCGTCGGCGGGCAGGTCGCCGGTGCCCGGCGCCTGCGGTCCCGCCGCCCGGCGGTCGAGCAGGCCCAGCAGCAGGCCCCCGTCCACCGGCTTGGGCAGGCAGGCCAGCGCGCCGGCCTCGAGCGCGGCGGCCCGGTCCTGCGCTGCGGCGTCCGCGGTCACCGTCAGCAGGTGGGCGTGGCAGCCGACCAGCCGCAGGCGGCGCAGCAGGGCGGGTGCCTCGCCGGCCGGCGCGTCCAGGTCGGTGACCACGAGGTCCAGGTCCAGGCGGCGGGCCGAGGTCAGGGCCTCGTGGGTGCCGGCGGCCTCCCGGACGTCCCACCCGGTGACCCGCAGCAGCCCGGCGACCAACGCGCGGCCCGCGGCGTCGGGGCCGACCACCAGGGCGATCGGGACGGCGCTGACCGCTCCGTCCTCCTCGTGGTTCGGGACGGCGCTGACCGCCCCGTCCTGCTCGTCGCTCGGGACGGCGCTCACCCCGTCGTCCTCCTCGTCGCCCGGGCGCCAGATGGTGAGCAGGAGCCAGGCGGCCAGGACTGCCGGCACGCCGTAGACCAGGGCGGAGCTGAGGGCCGGCGTGCGCAGGGCGGTGATGAGGTGGCCGAGGTCGGGGATGACGGCCTGGACCTGGTAGGCGGTGTCGCCCTGGAGGACGGCGGTCCAGGGGTCGGGGTGGTCGTTGGCGTCGCCCTTGGTCTGCACGGTGACGGTGCCGTCGGGGGCGTGGGCGACGTCGGTGACGCGGTGGGTGACCACGCGGTGGTCGTCGATGGGGATGTGGTAGCTGATGACCATGCCCTCGGTGACGTCGGAGACGGCCAGGGGAGTGGTGATGACGACGTCGCCGGGGTCGATGCCCGGGGCCATGCTGGCGGTGAGCATGGTCATGGTGCGATAGCCCAGCAGGTGCGGGCCGGCGGCCAGCACGGCGAAGGCGGCGACCGCTGTGGCCACCAGCAGCCGGACCGACCAGCGGCCGAGGAACGCCAGCGCGGGGCCCGCGGCGGCCAGGCTGCGGGCGGCCGCGGCGACCGGGGGCAGCGTGCGGGCTGCTCCGGGGGTGGGCATCGGGATCGCGGTCACGTCGTCTCCTCCTCCGGGGTGCTCGGGTAGGTGCCGCTGGGGTCAGCGGGTGGTGGCGGCGCGCTGGACGCCGGAGAAGGTGAGGGCCAGGGTGCTGGTCTTGCCCTGGAAGGTGTTGTCGGCGCTGGTGGGCAGGCTGAGGGTGAGCAGCAGGTGCTCGGCGCCGCCGG
>DASQNB010000785.1:0-1519 GCA_035645175.1 Geodermatophilus sp. | reverse complement strand
GCTGGACCCGCTCATCCGGCGCGACATGCAGGACCTGCTGGTGCGGCTGCAGACCGAGCTGCAGAAGACGATCGTCTTCATCACCCACGACCTCAACGAGGCCATGCGGTTGGGCGACCGCATCCTGATGCTCAAGGACGGCCGGACGGTCCAGCTGGGCACCGGGCCGGAGATCATCTCCGCGCCGGCCGACGACTACGTCGCCGACTTCACCTCCGACGTGGACCGGACCCGCGTGCTCACCGCCGGGGACCTGCTGCGCGAGCCGCGGATGACCGCCCGGCTCGGCCAGTCCACCGGGGAGGTGCTGCGCGCGCTCGGTGCCGCGGAGGCCAACGGGGTGTACGTGCTCGACGACGACCGGCGCATCGCCGGGGTGGCGCGCGACAACCTGCTCGCCCGCGCGCTGCAGGAGGGCCGGTCGGCCGTCGGCCCGCGCGAGCTCGTCCCCGACTACGCCACGACCGCACCGGACCGCCCGCTGGTCGAGTTCGTCCACCTCGTGGGGCACCACCCGGTGCCGCTGGGAGTCGTGGACGACGGCGGGCGACTGCTGGGCGTGGTGCCACGGGCGGCGGTGCTCGACGCGCTGGCGGCCGTCCCCGCGCGACGGGAGGGCTGACGGTGCCGGACATCCCCCTCGGGCAGTGGGTCTCGGACTCCATCGACTGGCTGCTGGCCACGGTGCCGTGGCTGTTCGACGCGATCTCGGCGGTCATGCAGGTCCTCGTCGACGGCCTGACCGACGCGCTGGCGACGCCACCGCCGGTGGTGTGGATCGTCGTGTTCACGCTGGTCGCCCTGCTCGTCCGCGGATGGGGGCTGGCGCTCTACACGGTGCTGGCGTTCCTGCTGGTGGTCTCGCTGGAGCTGTGGGTCGAGACGATGCAGACCCTCGCGCTGGTCCTCGTGGCGGCGGTGATCGCCACGGCGATCGGGGTGCCGATCGGGATCCTGGCGGCCCGCAACCGTGCGCTGAGCGTCGTCGTCCGCCCGGTGCTGGACTCCATGCAGACCACGCCGGTGTTCGTCTACCTCATCCCGGCCGTCTTCTTCTTCGGCGTGGGTGTGGTGCCCGGCGTCGTGGCGACGATCCTGTTCGCCATCCCGCCCGGCGTGCGGCTGACCGAGCTCGGCATCCGGCAGGTCGACCGGGAGGTCGTCGAGGCGGCACACGCCTTCGGCGCCCGGCCCGGTCAGATCCTCCGGGAGGTCCAGCTCCCGCTCGCGCTGCCGTCGATCATGGCCGGCATCAACCAGGTGATCATGCTGGCGCTGTCGATGGTCGTCACCGCCGGACTGCTCGGCGCCGCCGGTCTCGGTGCCGTGGTCGTGCGGGCGGTGACCCAGCTCGACGTCGCCTCGGGCTTCGAGGGCGGTCTCGCGGTCGTCCTGCTCGCGATCTTCCTCGACCGGGTGACGGCCGCCTTCGGTCACCGGACGCCTCTGTCGCGGATGCTCCGGGCGCGCAAGCGCCGGACCCCACCTCCCGGCGGGACGGCGGAGACGCCGCGCCGGT
>DASQNB010000784.1:0-4645 GCA_035645175.1 Geodermatophilus sp. | reverse complement strand
CTGCTGGGCGAGACGCCGCTGGTGCAGGTGGCGGTCTTCGTGCTGGCCCTGCCGCTGCTGTCGGCCGTGGCCGTGGCCCGGCACCGCTTCCGGGTCGCCTCGCGCCGCACCGTCACCCCCGCCCGCGTCCCGCGGGGGCGGGACGCCGAGGTGCGGCTGGAGCTGAGCAACGCCGGGCGCGGCACCGGCGGGCTGTGGCTGCTGGCCGAGACGGTGCCGCCGGAGCTCGGGTCGGCCCCGCAGTTCGTCGTCGACCGGCTGCCCGGTGGCCGGTCGACGACGCTGCACTACCGGGTGCACGGGCGACGCCGGGGCCGCTACCGGCTCGGCCCGCTGCGACTGCGGCTGGTGGACCCCTTCGGCCTGGTGCTGCGCAGCGTCGTGGGCGCCGACACCGCCTCCCTGGTCGTGGTGCCCCGGGTCGTGCCGCTGGGCCCCGGCGGCCCGGGCGGCGGGCACGGCGGCGGGGGCTCGGGCGCGCGCCGCTCGTTCGCCGTCCACGGGGAGGACGACGTCAGCACCCGGCCGTACCGGCAGGGCGACGACCTGCGCAAGGTGCACTGGCGGGCGACGGCCCGCTCCGGCGAGCTGATGGTGCGGCTGGAGGAACGGCCGTGGCGCGCACAGGCCACCCTGCTGCTGGACACCCGGACCCGCGCCCACCTGCTCGCCCGCTCCGTCCCCGCCGACCGCCGGACCCCCGACGCCGGCCCCGACGCGCCCCCGCCGGACAGCCTGGAGTGGCTCGTCGAGGCCGCGGCCAGCATCGGCACCGAGCTGATCGCGCGCGGCGCCACGCTGCGGGTGGTGACCGAGGGCGCCGAGCTGACGGCCGCCGAGCACGGCGGGGGGCTGGGTCCCGAGGAGCTGCTGGACCGCCTGGCCGCCGTGACGCCGTCCCGGCTCGCGGGCCTGGGCCCGGGCCTGGCCCTGCTGGCCCGCGCGGCCGGCGAGGGGCCGGTCGTGGCGCTGCTCGGCGCGGTCGGCCCCGACGACGCCGCCGAACTGGTGCGGGTGCGCTCCGGCCCGGCCGCCGACCTCGCCGTCCTCGCCGACGTCGGCAGCTGGGCCGAGGCCGACGGCGTGCGCCGGCGGCGGCCGGTCGGCGCGGCCGCGCGCGCGGAGCTCACCCGCCAGCAGGAGGCGGCCGCGGACCTGCTGCGCGCCGGTGGCTGGCAGGTGGCCGTCGCGGGCGCCGGCGACTCGGTGGCCGACGTGTGGGCCCAGGTGGCCCGGCCCGGTGCGCTGCAGGGGGTCCTCCGGTGAGCGGCGACACCGCGCGCACCCTGCTGCGCGACGCGGGCACCACGCTGGCCGCCGCGGCCGCCACCGCTCTCGGCGCCCTCGCGCTGGTGCCGGTCTTCACCGACGGCGACTGGCTGCCCCCCGTGCTGGCCACCGTCGTCGCCGTCGCCGCGGGTGGCCTGCTGCTGCGCGTGGCCGGTGCCGCGGTCGCGGAACGGCTGGCCGGGGACCGCCCGGAACCCGCGTGGTGGACCGCGCTGGTGTCCCTCGCCGTCCCGTTCGGCCAGCTGGTCGTGCTGGCCTGCGTGCTGACCGGGCTGTTCGCCCCCGAGCAGGCCCGGGGCGGCTGGCTGCCCACGGGGGCGAGCCTGGACGACCTCGGGGCGGTGCTGGCCGACGGGACCGTGGAGCTGCGCGAGCAGACCACGCCGGCCCTGCCGCTGGCCGGCCTGCTGGCCCTGACCACGCTGCTGGCCGGGCTGGTCGCCGTCACCGTGGACCTGGTGGCCGTCGGCTCCCGGCAGCCGGCGCTGGCCGGGCTGGGGCTGCTGGTCCTCTTCTGCGTGCCGGTGAGCACGGTGACCGGCACGATCGGCGTGCTGCCGGTGGCCGCGCCCTCCGCGGGGCTGGCGCTGCTGCTCTTCGCCGACCAGCACCGGCGGCTGGGCCGGCGCCTGCAGGAGGGGCGGCGTCCGCTGCTGGGCGCCGGGACGCTGACCGCCGTGCGGACCGGGGCGGTGGCCGTGCTGCTCGGGCTGGTCGTCGGCGCCGTCGTCCCCACGCTGACCGAGGGCACGTTCTCCGGCGGCTTCGGCCGTGGCGGGGCCGGCGGCTCCACCGGCACCGCGCTGGACCCGGCGGCGGCCCTGCAGGGCCAGCTGACCCTCGACGAGCCGGTCGACCTGCTGCAGCTCAACGCCTCGGTGCCCGACCCCGGCCACCTGCGGGTCGTGGCGCTGGAGGTCTACAGCGCCGAGGAGGGCTGGACGGTCGGCAACCTCGACGGCGAGAGGGCGGTCGCCGACGACGCGGAGCTCGCCGCGCTCCCCGGCCGGCAGGGCGGCCGGCCGGTCGACGCACTGGTCACCGCGCTCGGCCACGAGGACCGCTTCCTGCCGCTGCTGTACGCGCCGCAGTCGGTGGACGTGGCCGACCCGGAGCAGTGGCGCTTCGACCCGGGCACCGGCACGGTCTTCGGCCGGGACGTGTCGACGGCCGGGCAGACCTGGTCGGTGGCGGCCGTGGAGCCGCGCCCGACGCCCGAGCAGCTGGCCGCGGCCGGTCCGCTGCTGCCGGAGCTGCCGCTGGTGCAGCGCTACACCGCCCTGCCCGACCTCGACCCGAGCGTCGACGAGCTGGTCGCCACGCTCACCGCGGAGGCGGAGACGCCGTACGAGCGGGTGCAGGCGGTCTACGGGCACTTCACCGACCCGGCGAACGACTTCGAGTACTCGCTGTCCACCGCGCCGGGCACCGGCGGCGACGACCTGGCCGACTTCCTGCGGCTGCGGCAGGGCTACTGCGAGCAGTACGCCGGTGCGATGGCGGCGCTGGTCCGGGCGGCCGGCGTCCCGGCGCGGGTCGTGCTCGGCTACACCCCCGGCACGACGCAGCCCGACGGCAGCCGGCTGGTCACCAGCGACGACGCGCACGCCTGGGTGGAGGTGTACTTCGACGACCTGGGCTGGGTCCCCTACGACCCGACGCCGATCGACACCGACCGCGCGGTGGAGCTGCCCTGGGCGCCCCGGGCACCCGACCAGGAGGTCGACCCGCGCACCGACCCGATCCCCGCGCCGCTGCCCGCCCCGGCGCCGCAGGTCCCGCAGGAGCGGCCGGCACCGCAGGAGGCGCCCACCCCGCAGACGGCGCCGCAGCAGGCCGACTCGTGGGCACCGGTGCTGCGGACCGGGGGCCTCGTGCTCGCCGCACTGGCGCTGGCCGCGCTCCCCGCCGGGCTCCGGGTGCTCCAGCGGCGCCGCCGGCTGGCGACCGGCAGCCCGGCGGCGCTGTGGGACGAGCTGGCCGCCACCGCAGTCGACCTCGGCCGGACCGCCGACCCGGCGCGGACGCCGCGGCAGGTGGCCGAGCAACTGGCCGAGGCGACCGCGCCCGGCGGCGGCGTGCACCGGCAGCGCCGCCGTCAGGCGCCGGCGTCGGGGGTGGCCGGGGCGGTCGCCCGGCTGGCCCGGGCCGAGGAGGCGGCCAGCTACGCCCGTCCCGGCAGCGCGCCCCCCGTCGGCCCGGAGCTGCGGGCCGACCTGGCCACCGCCCGCCGCGCGCTGCTGGCCGCAGCACCGCGGGGGGCCCGGCTGCGCGCGCTGCTCCTGCCCCCCTCGCTGCTGGCCGGGCTGCGCGACGACCTGCCCCGGCCGCGGTGGGGCCGCCGGACGGCGCTGCGCGGCTGAAGAAGGACCCGTCCTGGCCCCGTCCAGAGGCTCGCCGCGAGCTTGCGAGCGGTGAGGAGGACGGGGTCCTTTCTCAGGCCGGCCGGTCGACCTGCAGGCGCAGCAGCCGCTCGGTGAGCTCGGCCAGCGGCACGGTGAGCAGGAACCGCCCGCCCTCGGACTGCAGGCCCACCTCGCCGACCCCGGCGGCCGCCCACTCCGGGATCGCTTCGAGCAGCGCCTCGACGTCGAGGAACACCGGCTGCTCAGCGGGTTCGGCGTCGGCCCGCGACTCCTCCTCGGCCCGCTCCGCAGCGGTCCACAGCGGGAGGACGTCGCGCCCCTCGCCGTCGGTCCACGGGGCCACGCCGTCCTCGTCGCCCCAGGCCCACAGGCCACCGGAGGCGGCCAGGTCGTCCCAGAAGCCGGACGGGTCGGGGTCGGTCACGGTGCCTCCTGCGTCGGTGCGGGTCCGCAGATGCGCGACAGCCGCCGTCCGGGAGGGACGGCGGCTGTCGCGGAGCGTCAGGGGCTACTGGTCGTAGCGGCGGCGGAAGCGCTCTTCGAGCCGGTTCTTCAGCGGCTGGCGGCGAGCCTTGCCGCCGCCGCCGCCGCGCCCGCCCCGCCCGCCGCGACCGGCCGCCGTGCTGCCGCCCGCTGCGCCGGGGCCGACCTCGACCACGCCGGTGGCCGAGCGGTAGTTCAGGACGGTGAGCGCCAGGCCGCCGAACGCGACCAGGAAGCCGAGGACGCCCAGCGGCACCGACGGGATCACCGCACCACCCACGAGCGCAGCCATCCCGACGACGAACAACAGGAAGCCGAGCTGCAGCGTGCGGCGCGCCTTGGTGCGGCGGTCACCGGTGCGGACAGACGAGGCGAACTTGGGATCGTCGTCGACGAGGGCGCGCTCGATCTGCTCCAGCAGTCGCTGCTCGTGCTCGGAGAGCGGCACGTCGACCTCCACGTGGGCCAAAGCCAAGAACCCGACGGCGGTGCCCGCCGTCGGTGAC
>DASQNB010000783.1:0-7812 GCA_035645175.1 Geodermatophilus sp. | reverse complement strand
GGGCACCAGGTCACCGCGCTGACCTGCTTCACCGCGAGCGTCCCCGACCCGGCCGGCTTCGCGCTGGCCTGCCAGCTGGACAAGGGGCTGTCCGCCGACGTCGACTACATGGCCCTGCGCCGGGACGAGGACGCCGCGGCGGTGGCGGTGCTCGGTGTGACACCGGTGCACCTGGCGTTCCCCGAGGCGCCGCACCGCGGGTACACCAGCGCCGCCGACCTGTTCGCCGGCGTGCACGAGGGGGACGACGTCTGGCGCGACCTGGCCGCCGAGCTCTCCGGGCACGACGCCGACCTGTGGCTGGCCCCGCAGGCGCTGGGCGCGCACGTCGACCACCTGCAGGCGCTGCGGGCGGTGGCCTCGCTGGACCGGCCGGTGCTGTGGTGGCGCGACAGCCCCTACGTGCTGCGCGACCCCGGCGCCGTCCCCGGCCCGGACCTGCCCGGCGGGCTGGCCCGGGTCACCCTGCCGCAGGACCTGGACCGGCGCGCCGACGCCTGCGCCTGCTACGCCACCCAGTTGGGCTTCCAGTTCGGCGGGGCCGAGCCGATGCGGGCGGCGCTGGCCGACCTGCCCGAGGTGCTGCTGGCCGGCGAGCGGGCGCGAGGGGTGGTCGCCGGGCTCGGCCGCTGAGCCGGCCCGGTCAGGCCGAGCGCGCCTGCGCCGTCCGGACGTGTGCCCGCAGGTGCTGGGCGGTCAGCGTGTCCGCACCGAGCAGGGCCCCCGGCGTCCCCTGGAAGACGACCCGGCCCCCGTCGTGGCCGGCACCGGGACCGAGGTCGATGACCCAGTCGGCGCGGGCGATGACGTCGAGGTCGTGCTCGACCACGACCACCGTCCGCCCGCCGTCCACCAGCCGGTGCAGCAGCCCGACCAGCCGGTCGACGTCGTCCATGTGCAGGCCGGTCGTCGGCTCGTCGAGGACGTAGGCCGAGCCGTCCCCGGTCATCTCCACGGCGAGCTTGAGCCGCTGCCGCTCGCCGCCGGACAGCGTCGACAGCGGCTGGCCGAGCGTGACGTAGGACAGCCCGACGTCGGCCAGCGCGCCCAGCACCGGCTGCACCTGCTCCTCGGTGAGGAACTCCCGCGCCTCGTCGACGGTCAGCGCGAGCACCTCGCTGATGTCCTTGCCGCGCAGCCGGTACTGCAGGACCTCGTCGGTGAACCGGCGTCCCTCGCAGCGCTCGCAGACGCTGACCGCGGTGTCGAGGTGGACGAGGTCGGTGTAGATGAGCCCAAGCCCCTTGCACTCCGGGCAGGCGCCCTCGCAGTTGGCGCTGAACAGCGCGGGCCGGACCCCGTTGGCCCTCGCGAAGGACCTGCGGATGGTGTCGAGCACCCCGGTCCAGGTGGCGGTGTTCGACCGGGTCGAGCCGCGGGTCAGCCGCTGGTCGACGACGACGACGTCGGGGTGCTGCTCCGGCAGGACGCCGAGCACCAGGGAGCTCTTGCCCGACCCCGCGACCCCGGTGACGACGGTGAGCACACCGGTGGGGACGTCCACCGTCACGTCCCGCAGGTCGTGCAGCGTCGCGTGCTCGATCCGGAGCGCGCCCGGCGCCTGCCGAGGCGCGGGGTTCGCCTCGTGCACCCGGTCGAGGTGCCGGCCGGTCAGGGTGCCCGACCGGCGCAGGCCGTCGACCGTCCCCGCGTAGACGACCTCTCCGCCGTGGGCGCCGGCGCCGGGACCCATGTCGACGACGTGGTCGGCGATCGCCACGACCTGCGGCTCGTGCTCGACGACCAGCACGGTGTTGCCCTTGTCGCGCAGGCGCAGGAGCAGCTCGTTGAGCCGCTGGACGTCGTGCGCGTGCAGTCCGACCGTCGGCTCGTCGAAGACGTAGGTGATGTCGGTGAGCGCCGACCCGAGGTGCCGCACCATCCGCACCCGCTGGGACTCCCCGCCGGAGAGGGTGGACGTCGACCGGTCCAGCGAGAGGTAGCCCAGCCCGATGTGCACCAGGTCGCCGAGCGTCGCACCCAGGGTGTCGAGCACCCGCTGCAGGCGCGGCACCTCGACCCGCCGGACGAACGCGAGCAGCTCGTCGACCTGCACGGCGGCGCAGTCGGCGATGGAGACGCCGTCGATGCGGCAGGCGCGGGCCGCCTCGTTGAGCCGGCTGCCGCCGCAGGCGGGGCAGGGGCCGGAGACGGTGATGCGCCCGACCGCCCGGCGGACGTGCGGCTGCAGCTCGGCCGGTTCCTTGGCGAGGTACAACCGGCGCAGCTTGGGCAGCAGCCCCTCGAACGTCGAGGAGGACGACCCGTTGCGCACCTTCACCTCCGGGGAGTGCAGGAGGCGGTCCATCTCCTCGGAGGTGTAGTCGGCGATCCGCTTGGCGGGGTCGAAGAAGCCGGAGCGGGCGATGATCGTCCAGAACCACGAGTCGACGGCGAAGCCCGGGAAGTCGATGGCGTCCTCGTCGAGGGAGCGGTCCCGGCGGAGCAGCGCGTCGACGTCGACCTCCGCCGTCCGGCCCAGCCCCGCGCACTCCGGGCACATGCCGGCCGGGTCGTTGAACGACAACGCGCTCGCCGGCCACACCCTCGGCTCGCCGGCGCGCGAGTAGAGGATGCGCAGCAGCGGGGAGGTGTCGGTCGCCGTCCCGACCGTGGACCGGGCGTTGGCGCCCAGCCGGGCCTGGTCGACCACGATGGCGGCCGACAGGTCGTCGATCGAGTCGACGTCGGGCCGCCCGTGGTGCGGCAGGAGGTTCTGCAGAAAGGCCGAGTACGTCTCGTTGACCAGCCGCTGCGACTCGGCCGCGATGGTGTCGAAGACCAGCGACGACTTCCCCGACCCGGACACCCCCGTGACGACGGTGAGCCGTCGCTTCGGGATGTCCAGCGACACGTCGCGGAGGTTGTTCTCCCGCGCGCCCCGCACCCGGATCGCCCCGTACGGGTCCTGCCCGTCCGCCACGTCCACCTCCACCCCTCGCACGGCCCTCCGCGGCACGACACCCCGGACCGCCGGGACTGAGCGCCTCCCGGGCCGGCAGCAGCACGGTACACCGTACGGAGATCGCGTGCGGCAGGCTGGCGGCATGGCGACGGAGTTCACCGGCACCGGCGACCCGGCCCGCAGCATGGCGCTGCTGTGGCGGACCGGCGAGGAGGGCGGCCCGCGGCCCGGCCCGCGCGCCGGCCTGGACGTCGACCGGGTGGTCTCCGCCGCCGTCCGGCTCGCCGACGCAGAGGGGCTGGCCGCGCTGTCGATGCGCCGGGTGGCCGCCGAGCTCGACGTCGGGACGATGAGCCTCTACACGCACGTGCCGGGCAAGGGTGAGCTGGTCGACCTGATGCTCGACGGCGTCCTCGGCGAGCTGTACCCGGACGACGAGGTCCCGGCCGGCGGCGGCTGGCGGGACCGGCTCGAGGCGGTGGCCCGCGCGAACTGGCAGTTCTTCCTCCGCCACCCCTGGGCGGTGCACCTGGCCACCGGCCGGCCGCCGCTGGGCCCGGGGCTGATGCGCAAGTACGAGCTGGAGCTGCGCGCGGTCGACGGGCTGGGGCTCGACGAGGTGGAGATGGACCTGCTGGTCAGCCTGGTCAACGGCTTCGTGCGCGGCTCGGTCGGCGGCGTGCACGAGCGCTCGGACGCCGAGCGGGCCACCGGGACGACCGAGCAGCAGTGGTGGGCGGCCACCGAGCCCTACCTCGCCCGGGTGTTCGACGCCGAGCGGTTCCCCACCGCGGCACGCGTCGGCCCGGTCGCCGGCGAGGAGCTGCAGGCCGCCTACGCACCGGAGCGGACGTTCGAGTTCGGCCTGGCCCGGCTGCTCGACGGGATCGGCGTCCTCGTCGGGGGACGGTCCGGACCCGGGTGACGCCGGTCACCGACCGGCGGCCGTCGCGACGGCACTCGCCGCGGACCGGTGCACACTGCCAGGCTGCCCGCATGCAGCAGGCCTTCGGCATGGCGGTACCCGAGACGACCGCGGAGATGTGCCGCCCGACGACGTCGGCGGTGCTCGTGTACGACGCCCAGGTGGGCATCCTCGCCCACGTGCAGGAGCCGGACCGCCTGGTCGAGCGGATCACGGAGGTCCTGCGGGCGGCGCGCGCCGCGGGCGTGCCGGTGCTCTACGTCCGGCACGTGTCGCTGCCGCCCACCCACCTGGGCGTCGCGGCGCTGCGCACCGCCATGGCGTGGCAGCGGGTCTCCGAGGCTGCCGCGGTGCGGGCGCCCTTCCCGCCGGAGGCACCCCAGACCCAGCTCGCCGCGGAGCTCGCGCCCGCGGACGGGGAACCGGTCTTCGACAAGCTGGGCATGTCGGCGCTGGCCGGCACCCCGGTCGAGGCCGTCCTGCGCGACCGGGGCGTGACCACGCTGGTCCTGGTGGGCGCCGTCCTCGAGATCGGCATCGAGCCGACCGCCCGGCACGCCGCCGACCTCGGCTTCCTGCCCGTGGTGGTCGAGGACGCCTGCGGGGTGGTCGACACGGAGGCGGCCCGGCGCTCGCTGGCGAGCCTCGACTACAGCCTGCTGAGCTACCGCTGCTCCAGCCGGGACCTCGTGGACGCCTTCGGCGCCGTCGGACTGCCCCCGGGGGCCGCGTCGGCCTAGCCTGTCCCGGATGGCTGACGACGACCTGCAGCGGCTGGTGCAGCGGCGCCTGCTCGAGCTGTCCTCGAGCGTCCAGGCGGCATCGCGGAGGGCCCACTGGGCCGTCGCGCCCGAGACCATCGCCCACATCGCGAACGGCCGGCACTCGGGCATGGTGAGCGAGCGCCTGGCGGCGGCGCTGGCCCGCGCCCTCGACGTCCCGGAGAACCGGGTCCGCCGGGTGGTCGGCCTGCCGCTCGTCGAGGACTCCCGTGCCGACATCTGCACCGGCCCGCACCTCCGGGTCGTGCGCGACGACGGCCGGCTCGCCTAGGTCACCCACCGGGCGGGAGCTGCCGCCGGCCGTGCTCGAGCGTCCTGCGGGGCAGGGGGCCGTTGGCGGCCAGGGAGGCCAGCCCGTGGCCGCTGGTTCTGGTCCCCGAGCCCACGGGCTCTGACGACGAGGAGTCGGTATGGCGATCACCCTGGTGAACCCCGCAGGACTGCCGGAGGTGGGCATCTACCGCCAGGTGTCGGTCGCCACCGGATCGAGGCTGGTGCACGTCGCCGGTCAGGTCGCCGTGGACGCCGACGGCACCAGAGTCGGCGACGGCGACCTCACCGCCCAGGTCGAGCAGTGCTACCTCAACGTCGCCACCGCCCTGGCCGAGGTCGGCGGTTCCTTCGACGACGTGGTGAAACTGACCGTCTACCTCGTCGACTGGACCCCGGACAAGATGCCCCTGTTCGCGAACGGGGTCGCCCGCGCCGCCGCGACGCTGGGCGGCACCCCGCTGCCGCCGCTCACCGGGGTCGGCGCCGCCGCACTGGCCGAGCCCGGCCTCCTGGTGGAGGTCGAGGCCACCGCCGTCCTCGACTGAAGCCGGGACGGCCCGGCCGACGTCCACCCCACGGCCGCGTCCGGAAACCGCCAGTCAGTCGGTCCCGGCGCTGTCATGCTCGACGGCGTGACACCTCCGCTGGACGCCGAGCACTGCTACCGCGCGGTCGCCGGCCGCGACGCGCGCTTCGACGGCTGGTTCTTCACCGCGGTCGCCACCACCGGCATCTACTGCCGCCCGTCCTGCCCGGCCCGCACGCCGCTGCCCGCCAACGTCACCTTCTTCTCCACCGCGGCCGCCGCCCAGGGCGCCGGCTACCGGGCCTGCCGCCGCTGCCGGCCCGACGCCGTCCCCGGCTCGCCGGAGTGGGACGTGCGCGCCGACGTCGTCGCACGGGCCGTGCGGCTGATCGCGGACGGCGAGGTCGAGCGCTCCGGCGTCCCCGGGCTGGCCGCGCGGCTGGGCTACTCCGAGCGCCAGCTGCACCGGCTGCTGGTCGGCGAGCTCGGCGTCGGCCCGCTCGCGCTGGCCCGGGCGCAGCGCGCGCAGACCGCGCGGCTGCTCGTCGAGACCACCGACCTGCCCATCGCCGACGTGGCCTTCGCCGCGGGCTTCGCCAGCATCCGGCAGTTCAACGACACCGTCCGCGAGGTCTTCGCCGCCACCCCGACCGAGCTGCGCAGGACGGCACCGGCCGGCCCGCCCGGCGTCCCCGGGCGGCTGACCCTCCGGCTGGCCGCCCGCGCCCCGTACGAGGCGGCCGAGGTGCTGCTCTTCCTGGGCGTGCACGCCGTCCCCGGCCTGGAGGAGTGGGACGGGACGACGTACTCCCGCGTGCTCGACCTGCCGCACGGCCCCGGGGTCGTGCACCTCTCCCCCGCCCCGGACGGCGGTCCGGCGGTGAGCGCCCGGCTGCAGCTGACCGCCCTGCGCGACCTCGGGACGGCGGTGTCCCGCTGCCGCCGGATGCTCGACCTCGACGCCGACCCGGCCGCGGTCGACGGCGTGCTGGGTGCCGACCCGGCGCTGGCCGGGCTGGTGGCCGCCGCGCCCGGCCGCCGGGTGCCCGCCTCGCCGGACGCCGACGAGCTCGCCGTCCGCGCCGTCCTCGGCCAGCAGGTGTCGCTGGCCGGGGCCCGCACGCTCACCGCCCGCCTGCTCACCGCCGCGGGCACGCCGCTGCCCGAGCCGGTCGGCACGCTGACCCACGCCTTCCCCCGGCCGGCCGCCCTCGCCGACGCCGACCTGGCCGCCGTCGGCCTCACCGGCGCGCGCCGGCGGACCGTGCACGCGCTCGCGGAGGCGCTGGCCTCCGGCGCGGTGACGCTGGGCCCCGGCGCCGACCGCGACGAGGCCGGCCGAGCGCTGCTCGCCGTCCGCGGGATCGGCCCCTGGACCGCCGCGCTGGTCGCGCTGCGCGGGCTCGGCGACCCCGACGTGTGGCTGCCCGGCGACCTGGCGTTGCGCCGCTCCCTGGCCACCCTCGGCAGCTCCGACACCGACGCCGCCACCCGCTGGCGGCCGTGGCGGTCCTACGCCGTCCTGCACCTGTGGGCACTCGCCGTGCCCACCCTCTCGACCCGACCCGTCCCCCTCGATCGGAGCGCCTCATGACCCCCCGACCCGCCCGCTCCGCCTGCGTCGACACCCCACCGGGGCCGTTCACCGTGGTGGTGGGTCCCGACGACGCCGTCCTCGCCAGCGGCTGGACCGCCGACGTCGCCGACCTCCTCCCCGTGGTGCACCGCTCGCTGCGCCCGACCTGGGTCGAGCCGGTCGAGCACCTGCCGGTGCTCGACGCGGTCGCCGCCTTCGTCGCCGGCGACGTGACCGCCATCGACGACGTCCCGGTGCGCCAGCGCTCGGGCCCCTTCCTCGAGGACGCCTGGGAGGTGCTGCGCACCGTCCCGGCCGGCACACCGGACAGCTACGCCGCCTTCGCGGCCCGCTGCGGGCGCCCGGCCGCGGTCCGCGCCGCGGCCAACGCCTGCGCGCGCAACGCCGCGGCGCTGTTCGTCCCGTGCCACCGGGTGCTGGGCTCCGACGGCGGGCTCGGCGGCTTCCGCTGGGGGACGCCGGTCAAGCGCTGGCTGCTCGACCACGAGGCGGCACACGCCCCCGTGACCGTCTGAAAGAGGACCCCGTCCTCCCCACCCCTCGGAGAAGGACCCCCTGCCCCCCGCCACTCGCCAGCTCGCGACGGGCCCTGCAGGGGGCCGTGTGTCTCCCGGGAAGTGTCGGTCGCGTCCGGCAGGCTCCCCGGCGTGGACGCCGCCTCCGTGCTGACCGGTCTGTTCCTCGGTGCGCTGCTGGCCACGGCGGTCACCCTCGGCGTCGTCGCACTGGTGTCCCGGCGCCGCCCGGCCGACGACGGCCTGGAGCCGGTGCACGAGTCGCTGGACCACCTGCACCGGCTGCTGG
>DASQNB010000782.1:0-3331 GCA_035645175.1 Geodermatophilus sp. | reverse complement strand
AACAGCGCCTTGCCCGGCACCGGCGAGGGCAGCACGAACTCACCGGTGGCCTGGTCGAGGTGGACCAGCGTGCCGGGCCGGGTCCGGTGCACCAGGTGGTTGCTGACCTTGCCGCCCGGGATGGCCTTGACGGTGATGGCGATGCAGCCGTCGGGCCGGTCCAGGTGCGAGGTGAGGGAGTAGGCCCGCCACATGCGGACGCCGTCGACGTCGACGCCGATGCGCACCCACTGGCCGGGTACGTGCGGCTGCCAGTCGGCGCCGGGGCGGATGACCAGTGTGGCGGCGTCCCGGGTCTCGGGGTGGACGGCGACGATGCGACCACGCAGGTCGGCCCCCGCACGCAGCGGGTTGACCATGTCCAGGTAGTCGGCGGGCAGCAGCGGCGTGGTGGCGAGCTCGGCGAAGCGCATCACCCGGTCACGCAGCGCGCGCCGGGCCTGGGCAGGGCGCGGAACGGTCGCGGTCATACCTCGATGATTCCCAGCCTGGCGTGCAACCACCTGCTCCCTGGGCGTGAACGTGGCGCCGGATACTGTCCCCCGCGAACAACAGAGCTGACGGATCGGGAGGGTCGATGGCGCCGGAGCAGGACACCTTCCCGCCCGACGTCGCCGCGGCGATGCGGGGGCAGCTACCGAGCGTGGCCGAGCGGACCGTGGCCGCGATCGTCGTCGAGGTCCCCAGCTACACCGAGGCGTTCAGCGGTGTCATGGGCCGCAAGATCGAGAACGCCGTCCAGCTGGCACTGGGCGCCTTCCTGGAGCTGGCGACCGGTGGCGCGGACCCCAGCCGGCCCATCGGTCCGGCGCTCGAGGGTGCCTACGCCCTCGGCCGCGGGGAGGCCCGCACCGGCCGGACCATGGACGCGCTGCTGGCCGCCTACCGGGTGGGTGCGCGGGTGGCCTGGCGGCACATGAGCGAGACGGCGGTGGCGGCCGGCATGCCCGCCGGGTCGCTCGCCCGCTTCGCCGAGCTGGTGTTCGCCTACATCGACCAGCTGTCGGCGGCCAGCGCCTCGGGACACGCCGACCAGCTCGACACCAGCGGCCGGCTGCGGCGCCGGCACCTCGAGCGGCTGGCCGAGCTGCTGCTCACCGGTGCACCTCCGTACGACCTCACGACCGCAGCCGAGCGCGCGGACTGGACACCGCCCCGGACCCTCACCGCGGTGCTGGTGCCCGAGGCCCGCGCCCGGGGCGCGCTCGGCGTGCTCGACGTCCGCACGCTGCAGGCCGGCGAGGACCTGCCCGGCGCCGAGCCGGGCGCCGAGCGCTCGGTGCTGCTCGTCCCTGACGCCGACGGCTACGCCCGCACCCAGTTGGTCCGCGCGCTGAGCGGGCGGGAGGCCGTCGTCGGCCCGGCCCGGCCGTGGCAGCAGGCCCGCTCCTCCTACGCGCGGGCACTGCGGGCGGTGCAGCTGGACCTGCGCCCGGACGGCGTCCTGCCCGTCGACACCGAGCTGCGGCTGGCCGACCTGGTGCTGCGGGCCGACGGCGAGGCGCTGACCGACCTGCGCGCCCAGGTGCTCGCCCCGCTCGAGGGGCTGGGCCCGGGACCCCGCGAGAAGCTGGCCGAGACGCTGCGCGCGTGGCTGCTGCACCACGGACGGCGGGAGAAGGTCGCCGCCGAGCTGTTCGTGCACCCGCAGACGGTCCGCTACCGCATGACCCAGTTGCGCGACCTCTACGGCGAGCGCCTGGAGGACCCCCAGTACGTGCTGGAGCTGACCCTCGCCCTCGGGGCCGCCGAGCCCTGACCGCCGGCCCGTCCGGGGTCCTCCTTCAGGCGGGGCGGAGGACGGCGACCAGGAACTCCGCCTCTGGGGTGAACGGCCGCAGGTCCCAGGTCGAGAGCAGCAGGTCCTCGGCCCAGCCGGCCGTGCGGGCGTCGTCCCGGAACTCGTCGAAGGCGTAGCCGCGGCCGGCACCGAAGCCGATGACCGCACGCCCGTCCGGTGCCACGTGCGCGCGCAGCCGCTGCAGGACGGCGACCCGCGTGCCCGGCGCCAGGAACGCCATCACGTTGCCGGCGGACACGATCGCGTCGAACGGCTCCGCGATGCCGAGCGCGGGCAGGTCGAGCTCGGCGAGGTCGCCGACGAGCCACCGCGGCCCGGGGTGGTCCTCCTCGGCGGCGGCGATGAGCACCGGGTCGACGTCCACCCCGACGACGTCGTGCCCGGCGCGGGCCAGCCAGCCGCCGGTCCGCCCCGGGCCGCAGCCGGCGTCCAGCACCCGGGAGCCGCGGGGCAGCATCGCGTCGACCAGCCGCGCCTCGCCGGCGAGGTCGAAGCCCTGCGCGGCGAGGTCCCGGAACCGCTGCACGTAGGCGGCCGAGTGGCCCGGGTCCTGCTGGGTCATCCGCACCCACACGCTCTGCTCGGTCATGTGACCCTCCGTCGGTGGCTCGTCCCCTGATCGTCGGTGATGAGCAGGGAACCGGCATCCGGCTCACAGCTCGCTCACAGGCTCCCGGAGCAGCGTCGCCCGCGAGCGGCCCGCCGGGGCCGCCCGACGACGGGAGACCGGCATGGGCACCAGCACGACCACGGGCAGGATCCTGTGGCTGCGCACGCGGCCGCACGTCCCCCCGGAGCCCGACCTGTCGGCGGACGACGCCGTCCGGGTGGCCACCGCGGCCCTGGTCGATCACCCGGGGGCGGTCGTCGACCGCGTCGAGGTCGACCCCACCGGCTGGTACACGGCCCACCTGGTCACCCGCTCGGGTGTGCGGGTCGTCGTCCGCGTCGACCCGGACCTCACGGTGCAGGGGTGGCTCGCGCTGGCTCGGTGACCCGCCACTCCGGCGGCTCGCCCGGGTGCAGGGCGGGGTCGTCGGATGCCAGCGTGCGCACCGGGCCCGGCGGGGTCAGCGGGCCCTCGAAGCGCACGGTCACCCGCCCGAGCCCGCGCCCCCACACCCACCCGGGCCCGAGCTCGTCGTGCCGCACGTCCTGGCCCGGCCACCAGCGGGCCTCGGCGGTCAGCGGCTCGGGCGCCTCCTCGGCCGGCTCGTCGTCCGCCGCGACCTCGTCATCGACCGGCTCGTCCTCGGCGGCGAACAGGTCGCCCTGGGCGTAGAGCGACAGCCCCGAGACGCCGACCCCGAGCAGCCGCAGCCCGCCCTGGGTGCCGGCCTCGGCGAGCAGCCGGTGCGCGATCGAGGCGATCACCCGCGGGTCGTCGGTCGGGTGGGGCAGCGTCTGCGAGCGGGTGAGCGTGGTGAAGTCGTAGCGGCGCAGCTTGAGCGTCACCGTCCGGCCGGAGTAGGACGCCGCGCGCAGCCGGCTGCCGACCCGCGCCGCCATGCTCTCCACGTAGCGGCCCAG
>DASQNB010000781.1:0-6074 GCA_035645175.1 Geodermatophilus sp. | reverse complement strand
CACCGACGCCAACGTGGGCAACGCGATGGACGGGCCGGCGATCTCCGAGGAGGAGCACGAGGTCACCCTGCACGCCGAGCGCCCGGTGGTGGAGAAGGAGGCCGTGCCGGTCGAGCGCGTGCGCCTGGACAAGCAGACCGTGACGGAGCAGGAGCGGGTGTCGGCCGACCTCCGCAAGGAGGAGATCGAGGTCGACGGCGTCCGGGACACCGACCGCCGCTGAGCACTCGCACCACACGCCACGAGGCCCCGCCGACGCGATCGCGTCGGCGGGGCCTCGTGGCGTGTCCGGACCGATCAGCTCCCGGTCGGGGTGACGCCGAACATCAGCACCCGGCGCTCGATGTCGTAGTGGACCGTGCCGGTGTTGGTGAGCAGGTCCTGCAGGTTGTCCGCGTCGTCGGGGTCCAGGGTGAGGACCTCTTCCCAGGCGCCCTGGTCGAGGACGAGCTGCAGGGTGTAGGTCCCCGGCTGCCCGGGCTCCCCGGCCACCCAGCTGAACTGGTAGTGGGTGAGCTGGCGGACCTTGACGCTGTTGTCGGTGACCGGCTGCGGTACCTCGGGCACGGCATCTCCCTCTGTCGGGGCCGCGCTGGACTGCGCGGCCTCTCTCCCTGCACCTACCCCCTGCCAGGAGCCGACACCCGTCGTCGGCGTGTCCTCCCGTCCCCGGCAGCGCGATGGCAGCCCTCTCACGCCGGTCCCATCGAGCCCTCCCGGCCACGCAGCACCCTCGCAGCCGTCCACACGACGGCGAGGAGGACGGCGCATGCCCGACGACGGGACCTGGTCCACGGTGTGGGACCCCGCCGCCACGTGGCAGCGGTGCCCTGTACGCACCCGATGGCTGCTGCCCGGGGACGACCTCGCGGCGGTCCTCGACGGGTGCACGCCGGCGTCCGGCGCCGCACCGACACGGTGGCGGTGAGCGAGAAGGTGGCCGTGCTGCTCACCCACCGCGCAGTGCCCCGCTCGGCGGTGTCCTCCGGCCGCCTGGCGCGGGTCCTGGCCCGCAACGTGCGCACTGTCGGCGACAGCCGCGGCCTGTCGATCCCGGAGAGGATGCAGCTGGTGCTCCAGCGGCAGGGACGGCTGCGGGTGCTGCCCGCCGCCGCGTCGGCCGGGGTGCTGTGCAGCTGACTGCCGAGCACGAGCCCGGCGACCAGCGCCGTCGACCGCGCCAACCGCTGACCCCACGCGGCGCATCCTGTCCCAGGGTCCGAGGCCCCCCTGCAGGGTCCCGCCGCCGGCCCCGTCCCGGGGACCGCCCCGAGCCTGCGAGGGGTGGGGAGGACGGGGTCCTTCCATGGCGGGGGGCAGGGGGGTCCTCCTTCAGTCGGCGACGAGCCGGTAGCCCATGCCGCGCACCGTCTCGATCCGCGCGGCGCCGAGCTTGCGGCGCAGGTAGCGGACGTAGACGTCGACGACGTTGGAGCCGGGGTCGAAGTCGTAGCCCCACACGTGGCTGAGCAGCTGCTCGCGGGCCAGCACCTGACCGGGGTGGCGCAGGAAGGTCTCGGCCAGGGCGAACTCGCGGGCGGAGAGGTCGACGGTCCGGCTGCCCGCCTGGGCGCGCCGGGTGCGCAGGTCCAGCGACAGGTCGCCGCAGGTGAGCACGGTGGTCTCGGTCTGCCGGCCACCGGACAGCCGCAGCCGCACCCGGGCCAGCAGCTCCTCGAAGCGGAACGGCTTGGGCATGTAGTCGTCGGCGCCGCCCTCGAGCGCGGCCACCGTGTCCTGCACGCTGTCCCGCGCGGTGAGGATGACCACCGGGATGCCCACCCGGTCGGCCCGCAGCGCCCGCAGCACCTCGAAGCCGTCCATCCCGGGCAGGCCGATGTCGAGGATCAGCAGGTCGAAGTCGCCGCTGGCCGCCGCGGCGCGGGCGGCGCGGCCGTCGCCGACGACGGAGGTGGCGAAGCCGTTGGCCCGCAATCCCTTCTCGATGAAGGCGGCGATGCGGGTCTCGTCCTCGGCGATGAGCACGCGGCTCACGACGAGCCTCCTCGGGTCGCGCTGGGCAGTCGGTGGGCTGCGGGGCCGGTGTGGTCGGGCTCGGGGGTCGCAGCGGCGTCGTCCAGCGGAGTCGCGGGGTCGTCGGCCGGGGTGTCGTCCAGCGGTGGGTCGCCGTCCAGCGGCGGGGCCAGGCGGGCGGGCAGGACCAGGCTGACCGTCGTCCCACGGCCCGGCACGCTGTCGAGGACCGCGCGCCCGCCGTGGGCGACGGCGATGGCCTGGACGACGGAGAGCCCGAGGCCGGCGCCGTCCGAGCGGCGGGCACCGGCCGAGCCGCGGGCGAAGCGCTCGAACACCCGCGCCTGCTCGGCCCGGGGGACGCCAGGGCCGGTGTCGGACACCCAGAACCGGAGCGCGCCGCCGCTGAGCTGGCTGCCGAGGGAGACGCGGTCGCCCGGGACGGTGTAGCGGACGGCGTTGTCGGCGAGGGCGACCATCGCCTGGGTGACCCGCTGGGTGTCCAGCTCGGCGTCCACGTCGGCGGTGGTCTCGAGCACCCAGTCGCGGTCGCCGAGCCGGCGCACCTTGTCGAACACCTCGGCGGTGAGCGCGGCGACGTCGACCGGCTGTGGGCGGACGAACCGCGGCTGCTCGGCACGGGCCAGCAGCAGCAGGTCCGACACGATGCGGTTCATCCGGTCCAGTTCGTCGTCCACCAGCGCCACGGTCTCCCGGACGTCGGCGGGGTCGGCCGGGTCCACGACCTCCAGGTGGCCGCGGACGATGGTGATCGGCGTCCGCAGCTCGTGCCCGGCGTCGTCGAGGAAGCGCCGCTGCGCGGCCGCGCCGGCCTGGAGCCGGTCGAGCATCCCGTTGACCGAGACGGCGAGGTCGGTGAGCTCGTCGGCCGGGCGCCCGTCGACCGGGATGCGGCCGGAGAGGTCGGTCTCGGTGATGCCGTGCGCCGTCGCGGCCACGTCCCGGACCGGCCGCAGGACGCGCCCGGCCACCACCCAGGCGCCTCCGGCCGCGAGCAGCAGCGTGACGGCGCCGACGGCGAGCATGAGCCGGGCGGCGGCGTCGGCGGCCTGCCGTTCCTGATCGGCGAAGTAGGCGACGACGGCAACGCCGCGCGAGGGGTCGCCCTCGAGGGACACCGGGACGGCGAGGTAGCGGACTTCCCCGGCGCCGCTGTCGTAGCGGCCCCACGTCGACTCGGTGACCGAACCGACCTGCCGGGTGAACTCCTCGTCGCGGCTGAGCAGCACCGGCGCCTCGATCCGGCTCTGGTAGCGGTACTGGCCGTCGACGTAGCCGAGGAACTTCTCGTTCGGCCGGGCCAGGTTGTAGGTGATCAGGGTCTGCAGCACGTCCTCGACCGAGGTCAACGGTTCCCCGGTCTGCGGGTCGACGTCGCCCTGCAGGATCCGCCCGAACTCCTCGATCTCGGCCTGGAGCGTGATGTCGATCCGCTCGTCGGTGGCGGCGATGAGCAGCCGCCAGGTCACGAAGGTGACGACCCCGAGGGCCAGGAGCACGAGCAGCAGGACCCAGCCGATGATGCGGGTGCGGGCGGCCCGGGGCGCCCAGCTGCGGCGCCGCGCACCCGCGTCAGTCGTCCCCGTCGTCATCGCCGTCCCCGTCGTCGTCGCCGTCGTCCGCGTCATCGTCCGGCAAGGGCGGCGGCGGTACGACATCGGCGGGCGCCGGGTCCGCCGGAGCGGGGTCCGCGGGTGCAGGGCCGTCCTGGCTGGTCGGGGGCGTGACGGACGGCTCGGGGACGTCCCCCGACCCGGTCCCCGGCGCCGCCGGGTCGGGCGCCGCGGGCGGCTGCACGTCCGGCGCCGGGCCAGGGGGCGGGCTCGGCACGGGGTCCGGGACCGTCGCGATCCGGATGGGCTCCGGGAGCGGGTCGCGCTCGCTGGCCGCCGGGCCCAACGCCATCCAGCCCGCGACGACGGCGACCAGCAGGGCCGTCGCCACGAGGAGCGACAGCAGGGTCGCGCGCCGGCGCAGTGGGGATCGCACGCCCCCACGCTCCCCGCCGGGCCCCAACTCGCGGTGAGAGCCGCATGAGAGCCCTCTCATGCGGCGCACCGCCCGTTGCCTCCAGGTCGCGGCGCGCTTCTCCTCACCCTCCGGGGTGAGCGCCGGCAGGTCGGGACGGTCGGGGACTGGATCCGGTGAGCGCGGCTGCCGATGCGGGGGACGTGTCCATGTCCGTGTCCCTGCCTGAGCGCACCGACGTCGTGACGTCCGAGTGGGACGCCCGGCTGGCCTCCGTCTTCGCCGACCCCTCGCTGCTGCGGCTGGTGTTCCAGCCGATCGTCGACCTGCAGGGTGGCGCCGTCGCGGGGTACGAGACGCTGGCCCGCTTCAGCACGCCGGACGGGCGGCCGAGCGAGGCCACGCCGGACAAGTGGTTCGCCGCTGCTGACGCGGTCGGCCGGGGGGCGGAGCTGGAGGCGGTCGTCGTCCGGCAGGCCCTCGCCCACCTGCCGACGCTACCGCCGAACTGCTTCCTGACCGTCAACGTCAGCCCGCACCTGCTCACGCAACCCGAGCTCGCCGAGCCGCTGCTGGCCGTCGACGACCTGGCGCCGCTGGTGCTGGAGCTGACCGAGCACCACGCGGTCGGCGACCTCCGCCCGCTGATCGACCTGCGCGACCGGCTGCGCGCGAAGGGTGCCCTGCTCGCGCTGGACGACGCCGGGTCCGGCTACTCCGGGCTGCAGCAGATGACCCAGTTCCGGCCGCAGCTGATCAAGCTGGACCGCGCGCTGGTCACCGGCGTCGACGGGGACGAGGTCAAGCTGGCCCTCGTCGAGATGCTCGGTGAGTTCGGTGGGCGGATCGACGCGTGGCTGCTGGCCGAGGGCATCGAGACGTGGGGTGAGCTGCAGGCCTTCCTGCGGCTGCGGGTCCCGCTCGGCCAGGGCTGGCTGCTGGGACGGCCCGGTCCGCCGTGGGTGCAGCTCGACCCCGCCGTCCGCGACCGGCTCCGGCGCCAGGCCGCCCAGGCGCTCCTGACCGAGCACGTGGCCGGGCTGGCCGAGCCGGTGGTGGTCGTCGAGGACGGTGTCGCGCCGGACGGTGCGATGGGCGTCGAGGTCGACGAGTTCGGCCACCCCCGATGGCTGCTCGTCCCGCATCGCCGTGACGACGACCCGCCCGGCCACCGCCGCGCGCCGGTGAGCCTGCGCGTCCCCGCGTCCGCGGGCCTCAGCGAGGTCGCCCAGCGGGTCGCCGCGCGGCCCGAGGCGACCCGGTTCGACCCCGTCGTGTGCGTCGACGCGTACGGCGCCGCGCTCGGCATCGTCCGCGTGGAACGGCTGCTGGTGCAGCTGGCCGCGGCGCACGCCGGCTGACCGACCCCCGCCGTCCGCCCGGACGACGGTCTCCCCTGCCCCACCCCGGAGGTATCCCCATGAAGCAGTTCGCCTGTGGCGACGTCGTCCCCTCGTGCGGGCGTACGTTCACCGCCCCCACCGAGGACGACATCCTCGCCGCCGTCGCCGGTCACGCCCGTGACGACCACGGCCTCACCGACATCCCCGCGAGCCTGGTGGACCAGGTCCGCGCCGCCATCCACACCGTCTGAGCAGCGTTCTGGCGCACGAGGCCCCGTCCCGCTCCTGGGTCGGGGCCTCGTCGCGTGTCCGGGCCCGTGCGCCCAGGTGTTCCTTCGGCGCCCCGCTCATCGGGCTCGGCTCGCCCCTGGGCGCCGGCCTCGGTACGAGGGTGGCGTGGTGACGGCGGGCTGAGCTGGACGGCCCGGTGCGTCTCGCCTGGCTGCACCGTTGCCCCTGCCGTCCGCCCATCGGTCAGTAGGGCGGTGGGGTGGTGACGGCGGTGAGTCCGGTGGGTGTGGTGACGGTCAGGGTGCCGTCGGGGGTGAGGGTGTGGGTCCAGCCCGGTGCCTGGTGTTTGCCGCGGTGGTCACCGGTGCAGTAGCCGGCCAGGTTCGCCGCGGCGGTCTCCCCACCCTCGCCGTGGGGCCGGTGGTGGTCCAGCTCGCCGGCCGTGGGCACCCGGCGGCGGCAGCCGGGGAACCGGCAGCGCCGGTCCCGGGCCCGGCCGTGCCGGTCCAGGGCCGCGCCGGGTGCGTAGCCGTCGGT
>DASQNB010000780.1:0-17975 GCA_035645175.1 Geodermatophilus sp. | reverse complement strand
GCTGATCATGAGCATCCCGCTCGTGGGCCTCTTCGTGAAGATCCTGCGGGTGCGGCCGTCGATCCTGGCCCCGGTCACGGTGCTCATCACGCTGATCGGCGTCTACACCGTCAACAACAGCGTCTTCGACATCGTGCTGGTGATCGTCTTCGGCGCCCTCGGCTACCTGATGAAGAAGCTCGGGTTCGAGCCCGGCCCGCTGGTGCTGGCGTTCGTCCTCGGCTCGCTGCTGGAGGACTCCGTGCGCCGCTCCCTGCTGATCTTCGAGGGCGACCCCACCGGTTTCCTCACCCGCCCGATCTCCGGGACACTGTTCGTCCTGTTCGTCCTGGTCGCCCTCCTCCCGGCGATCCAGGCCCTCCGCCACCGCCGGCGGGCGGCAGCACACCGCGCCGCCGAGTCCGACGACGCCCACTCCCCCGACAACAACAAGGAGCTCGTGTGACCGTCCTCGTCGCCTACGTCCCCACCCCCGAGGGGGACGCCGCCTACGCCGCGGCCGTCGAGGAGGCCGGCCGCCGCGGCGAGCGGCTGCTGCTGCTCAACACCCCGCGCGAGGGCGCGCCGGTCAGCACGGCCGTCGCCGACGAGGACACCGTGCGCGACCTCGTCGGGCGCGCGGCAGCGGCCGGTGTCGACGTCGAGGTGCGCCAGGACGCCCACGCCGGGGACCTCTCCGACGAGGTCGTGCGGGTCGCCGGCGCGGTCGACGCCTCGGTGATCGTGATCGGCATGCGCCGTCGCTCGCCGGTCGGCAAGCTGCTCATGGGCAGCACCGCCCAGCGCATCCTGCTCGACGCCGACCGGCCGGTCCTCGCCGTCAAGCCCTGAGGCGCCGGCCGAGGGCGCCGAGACCGTCCACCTGCTGACCGACGAGCCGTGGGGTGTCCGGCGGTCCCCCGTCCGCGACCCCGCCGGCCACGGCGTCGACGTGCTCGGCCACCGCTGACCCGATCCCGCGCGCACGGACTCGTGGTGCTGCGCCCCGCGGGCGCGGGAGACTGCGGCGGTGCCGGGGAGCCCGACCTCCGGTGACCGGACGCGTGCGAGGGAGGCCGGCGATGGGTGAGCACACGACGTGCCTGGTCGTGGGGGGCGGCCCGGCCGGGATGGTGCTGGGACTGCTGCTGGCCCGCGCCGGGGTCGAGGTGACGGTGCTGGAGAAGCACGCCGACTTCCTCCGCGACTTCCGCGGCGACACCGTGCACCCCTCCACGCTGCAGCTGCTCGACGAGCTGGGCCTGGCCGACGAGTTCGCCCGGCTGCCGCACACCCGGGTCGAGCAGGTCGTCTTCCCGACCGGCGACGGCGGCAGCGTGACGCTCGGGGACTTCCGCCGGCTGCACGTCCCCTACCCCTACATCGCGATGACGCCGCAGTGGGACCTGCTCGACCTGCTCGCCGACGCGGGCCGGCGGGAGCCGACGTTCACGCTGCGCATGTCCACCGAGATGACCGACCTGATCCGCGAGGGCGACCGGGTCTGCGGGGTGCGCTACCGCACCGCGGACGGCGCCACCGGTGAGATCCGGGCCGACCTGACCGTGGCCTGCGACGGCCGGGAATCGGTCGCGCGGCGGCAGGCGGGGCTGCGGCCCAAGGAGTTCGCCGTCCCCATCGACGCCTGGTGGTTCCGGGTGCCCCGCATGCCGGACGACCGTCCCTCCGCCCTGGCCCCGCACGCGGGCCCCGGCCGGTTCGCGGTGGTCATCCCCCGGGAGACGTTCCTCCAGGTGGCCTACATCGGCCGCAAGGGCGCCGACCCGGAGCTGCGCGCCCGCGGGATCGAGGCGTTCCGGCAGGACGTCGCCGACCTGATCCCCGAGTTCCGCGACCGGGTGGACGCCCTGGCCTCGATGGACGACGTCAAGCACCTCGACGTGCGGGTCGACCGGCTGCGCCACTGGCACGTCGACGGGCTGCTGTGCATCGGCGACGCCGCGCACGCGATGTCGCCGGTCGGGGGCGTGGGCATCAACCTCGCCGTCCAGGACGCCGTGGCGACGGCGACCCTGCTGGCCGGGCCCCTCGAGCGCGGCTCGGTCGGCCCGTCGGAGCTGGCCGCGGTCCGCGCCCGCCGCCTCCTGCCGACCGTGGCCGTGCAGACCCTGCAGCGGGCGCTGCACCGCGCCCTCGTGGGACCGCTGGTCGAGGGACGGCGGCCGGGCCCGCCCAGGGCGGTGCTCGCGCTGGTGAACCGGCTCCCCCAGCTGTCCGTCGTCCCGGCGTACCTCATCGGCGTGGGGCTGCGACCCGAGCACGCACCGGCCTTCGCCCGGCGCGCCCCGGCACACTCCTGACCGGCCCTCGGGCCGCTCCCGGGCGCCCTCAGCCGCGGGAGCCGGTCCGCAGGCTGTCGTCGGGGAGGACGATCGGGATGGAGGGCAGCACGATCCCGGCGCCGACCGGGGCGGTGTGCGCGACGAGCTCGCCGCGCACGGCCCGGGCCAGCAGGTCCGGCAGCTCGTAGGCATCGGCGGCGTCCCGGTCGACCTGGTAGCCGAGGTCGCCGAGGGAGGCCGCCGTCATCCGGCTGAGCGGGTTGCCGCCCCGGCCGACGAAGCCGGTCATCAGCTCGGTGCCGAAGACGGTCTCCCGCCAGTGGCTGTCCCGGGTGCCCGGCCCGCCGGTGTTCTCGACCGGCACGGGCTGCGGGCCAGTCCCGCCCAGCAGCACGCCGAACTCCCCCATCGCGCCGGGGCCGACGAAGGTCGGGTCGGCCGTGCCACCGCCGGCGAGCAGCTCCTTGAGGACCCAGACGGTGCCCAGGCCCAGGACGTGGCCCATCTCGTGGGCGATCACGTCGTACAGGGTGCCGTCGGCCTCCAGCTGGGCCAGGTCGGCGGTGTCGAAGGACATGACCCCCTTGACCGGGAGGAACGCCGCGCCACCGGCCGACGCGGGCCGGAGGTGGGTCGGGCCGGCCTGCCCGAGGACAGCGCCCGGACCGTCGAGGGGGACGCCCTGGGCCAGGATCAGCAGGTCGTCGACCACCTCGCCGTCGACGAGCACGTCGGGCAGGTCGCCCACGACCACCCGCGCCCAGCGGTCGGCGGCGGCGACGAAGGCGCCGCGCTGCGCGTCGCTCAGCCCGCCGAGGAAGCGGACCTCGATGGTGAAGGGCGAGTCGGTCCTGGCGACGGTGAGCGCGCGCCCGGCGTCGGCCCGCGCGAGGTGCACCCCGTGGTCGGCCACCGCTGGTCCTCCTCTCGCCCGGACCACCCGGAGGCCCCCCGGCGCGGCCGCCGCTGCGGATCCCGGCCGACCGGGCCCGCGTGCCGGGGAGGCCGCTGCCGGCGGCCAGTCCACCCGTACCCCCGTCGTCCGCGGTGTCCCCCGCAGGTAGGTGACCAGCTCCTTCGGCGCGTAGCCCAGACCGGCGTCCGCGTGGCGGGCGAGCGCGGTGTCGGCCACGGTCTCGGTGGCCGCGCAGCGCGCCCCGATGGGCCGGTCGTGCGGCGCCTGCAGGCGGAAGACCCACTCCCGGGACCGGTGCAGCCGGCCCCTCGGGTCCGGCTCGACGGGGAACGTCCGGCCGTCGTGGGTCCGCGGTCCTCCCCGGGCGGGGTGGGCGAACGCGTCGTCCCGGAAGGCGAGGCCGTGGCGGCGCGCGCGGTCGACCATCCACAACAGCGCGATGTCCGCCAGGCCGGAGTCGGGGTAGCCGCCGCCGACGTCGGAGTGCGCCCCGCTGAACCAGACCTGCTCGACCTCCTGGTCCCCGGCGTCCGGCTCGAGCCGCCAGACCGCCGGTTCGAACGCCCGGCGCTGCTCGTCGATCGCCAGCGCCTGGTAGGCGGCGTCGACCGTGCGGCTGAGCCGGGTGTCGTGGAACCCCCAGTGCCGGTCGGCCAGCGCCGCCAGACGGCGCCCGGCCGTCGGGATGCCCACGGCGCCGACGGTGTCCCAGACCCCGAGGAAGCGGATGCGGGCCGGGTGGCTGTAGGAGCGCCGGAACAGCCGGGACTCCAGGGCGCACGGACGGATGGCCCGGGACCGGTAGAGCGCGAAGGCCGCACGGAGCCGCCCGGCGTGCTCCCGCCGCAGGACGCCGCAGTTGTGGATGAGGCCGACCGTGCTGCGCGCGGTGTAGGCACCACGGCTGAAGCCGAAGAAGAACAGCTCGTCGCCGGGTTCGTAGTGCTCGACGACGAAGCGGTAGGCCTCGCGGACGTTGCGGGACAGCCCCAGGGCCGCGACTCCACCCGGCAGCCGCTCGACCGGCGTCGTGCCGATGCCCCGCTGGTAGTGGACGCGCTGCCCGACGCCGGCCGCGTCCTCGTCGGCGATGCCCAGCGCGACCTTGGTGACGTTGGTCGGGCAGGACCGGCCGCTGCGTTGCTGGTCGGCGGTGTTCCAGGTGCCGTCACAGCACAGCACCAGCCGCTTGGGCATCGTCCCCCCTCGATGGGCCCGGTGTCCGCAGATCGCCGACCTCTGCAGAGCGCGGCGGACCGTACGGCGGCCGGCGTCACCGGAGCGTCACGGCCGGCCCGGGACGTCGTCCTCCGGGGAGGTCGGCGGTGAGCGGAGCTCGAGCACGTCGGTCGGCACCCGGATGCCGGCGACCGTGATCGTCTCCGGAACAGGCGTCGTCCCCAGCGCGGCCAGGCCCTCCGGCTCACCGCGCTTCTCCCGCACCGTGAACTGCACCGCCAGCTCGGGGGTCCACCGGCCGCCGGTCACCTTGTAGCCGAGACCGACGGAGGCGACGTTCGGGTCGTCGAGGTAGCGCGCGCCGTCGGTCCGGAGGAAGCGGCGCAGTCCGGCGAGCAGCTGCGCGTAGGGCACGTCGGGCCACGGGTGCTCGGAGTCGGACGCCTGCGATGCGGTCATGGGCGACCTCCGGGGTCCTGTCGGGCCGGCTGGGCGGGGCGGGCCCGGCCGACTCCCCCGAGGTCGGAGCCGGGCCCGCACGGAACAGACGCCCCGGCCCGCCCGCCTGATACACGCCGACGGCACCGGGCCTCAGGAGGCGACCCGCCGCCCGTCCCCGAGGTGCGCGACCAGCTGGGTGAAGCGGTCGGTCGGGTCGACGCCCAGCTCGTCGCGCAGCACCGTCCGGAACCGGCGGTAGACGCGGACGGCGGCGGCCACGTCGCCCTCGTCGAGGTGGATCCGGACGAGGACGCGGTACGCGCTCTCGCGCAGCGGCTCGCCCCGGACGGCGAAGTGCGCGGCCTCCACCGCGTCGACGGGGCGCCCCGCCGCGGCCAGCCGCACGGCGAGGGTCTCCAGCGCGTAGAGCCGCAGCTGCCGCAGCCGCTCCCGCTCGAGCAGCACCCAGTCGTCGTGCCAGCCGGGCAGCAGGTCGCCCTGCAGCTCCGCGGCCGGCAGCCCCACGTCGTCGAGGTCCAGCCGCGGGTCCCGGACCCGGGCGGACCAGGCGGACAGGTCGCGGACGTCGACCTGCACGTCCCGGGCCACGGCCAGCGCGCCGCCCGAGGTGTCGAGCAGTCCCGGCGCCACCCGGTGCAGCCGCCACAGCGCCGACCGCAGGCTGGCGTGCGCCTGCTCCTCGGGGGCGTCGGCCCACAGCTGCCCGGCCACCGCCGACCGTCCCGGCCGGCCCGCGAGACAGACGAACGCGACCAGCTGCTGCACGCGGTGCGGGACGTCGTGCCGCCGCTCCGGTGCTCCGGGGGTCGCCGTCGTCAGGGAGAAGCCGTCCAGCAGGCCGATCCGCGCCGGCCCCGTCCGCACGTCCATGGGGTCCCCCTCCCGGTGTGTGCGCTCCGCGCACGACAGCCCGACCCGCAGAGGCAGGGGACGGCCGCCCTGATACACCGGGCGCGGTGACGCCGCGGTGACGCCGCGGTGACGCCGCCACCGGATGGTCGCGGGACCATGCGGACCACCGCCGTCGGGCGGTACGAGGGAGGCGACATGAGCGGGTGGCCCACGGCCGAGGCCGACGTGCAGCAGGCCGACGACGAGCGGGTGGCGCAGCCGCTGACGCTGGTCATGCCGGTGCGACCGGAGGCGAGCGCGGCGTTGCGGGCGGAGGTCGAGGCGCTGCAGGCGCTGCCCCGTGAGCACAACCCGGTGACCACCGCGCTGGACACGCTCAAGACCGTGCACTGCGCCCGCTTCGTGTTCATCGACGACGAGCGGCTGGCCGTCATCACGACCTACGACGGCGACTTCGAGCGCTACATCATGGACTTCGTCGACCACATCGGGCCGGTCTTCGACCGGCTGCTGCAGCACATGGTCGACCCGCCGCCGCTGCCGGTCCGGGCGCACCGCGAGGAGTTCCTCGCCTACGTGCGCGAGCACGACCTGGGGTGCGTGCCGCCGTTCTACAGCGCCTACCCCACCCGGCCGGTGGTCGACATCCTCGCCGACCACGCCGGCTGACCGCGGTGGAACGGGGGACGACGACGGTGCTCGACCTCTCCGACGTGCAGGGCGTGGTGGTCCGCGGCTACAAGATGCCCCACGCGCGCCACCTCCTGCTGCGCGTCGACTCCGCCCCGGCGGCCCGGGCGCTGCTGGGCTCGCTGGTCGACGGCACACCCGGCCGGCCGCAGGTCACCCGCGCGACCTCGTGGACCGACAGGCCCGACACCACCCTCACCGTGGCAGTCACCGCGGAGGGGCTGGCCGCGCTGGAGGTGTCGCTGGCGACCTTCCCGACCGAGTTCACCGAGGGGGCCGTGGCGCGCGCCCGCATCGTGGGGGACGTCGGCCCCAGCGACCCCGCGCACTGGCGGCCGGTGTTCACCGCCCCGGGCCTCCACCTGCTGCTCTCGCTGACGGCGATGACCCCGGAGGCGCGCGAGCAGGCCACCGACGCGCTGCTGGCCGGCACCGCGCCCGGGCTCACCGAGCTGGACCGGCTGGACGGCGACCTGCTGCCCGGCAGGGTCGACCACTTCGGCTACGTGGACGGGATCTCGCAGCCGACCGTCGACCCGGCACCGCCACCCGGCCCGCCCGACCGGATGGCCGTCCAGCGGACCGGAGCGTTCCTGCTCGGGCACCCCAGCCAGTTCGAGGACCACCGCTTCCGGGTGCCCGACCCCCCGGAGCTCGGCCACAACGGCAGCTTCGCCGCGTTCCGGGTCATGGCCCAGGACGTCGACGCCTTCTGCGAGCTGCTGGCCGAGCAGTCCCGGCGCACGGGCATGGACCCGGAGCTGGTCGCGGCCAAGCTGTGCGGGCGGTGGCGCAGCGGGACGCCGCTGGTCCTCTCCCCCGGCGGGAACACCGCGCTCGCGGCGGAAGCACTCAACGACTTCGCCTACGCCGGTGACCAGCGGGGTGAGCGCTGCCCGATCGGCGCGCACGTCCGGCGCATGTACCCGCGCGACTCGCTCGTCGCCGGCGGCGGGCCGGACAAGCGCCGCATCGTCCGCCGGGGGCTGACCTACGGCCCGCCCTACGACCCGGCCCGGCCGCGTGACGGACAGGAGCGCGGCGTGGTCGGCCTGTTCATCGGCGCCAGCCTCAAGGAGCAGTTCGAGTTCCTCCTGGCCGAGTGGGCGCGTGGCGGGGCCTTCGCCCCCGGCCTGCGCGGCACCCGGGACCCCTTCCTCGGCGGCGGCGGCACCTTCCGGGTCCCCGTGCCCGGTGGGCGGACGGAGCTCACCGACCTGCCCCGCCTGGTCACCACCCGCGGGGGCGCCTACGTCTTCCTGCCCAGCGTCACCGGGATCCGCCACCTCGCCGGTCGCTGACCTGCCCGGTCCGCGGCGATCCCGGACGCAGCCGTGTCCCCGGCGTTCCCGCGGGAACGCCGGGGACCCGGGTGCGTCCTCCGATCAGTTCAGCGCCAGGTCGTGGACGCCGGCCGTCTCCAGGGTCGTCCGCAACCGGGCCAGGATCCGGGCCCGGGTCGGGCCGATGCTGCCCACCGGGATGCCGAGCCCGGCGCTGATCTCCTCGTAGCTCACCGGTGGCGAGGAGACCAGCAGCCCCAGGAGCGCCCGCTGCCGCGGCGGGAGCGTGTCCACCGCCCGGCGGACCAGCACCTGCTGGTCGCGGCGCACCGCGGCGGTCTCCGGTCCCGCGTCGTCGGCCGGACCCCAGCGCAGCGCTGCCGAGGGCGGCTCGACGTCGTCGGTCGGCTGCTCCCGGCAGTAGTCGCGGAGCATGGACAGGCAGACCCGCCGGGTCGTCGTCCGCAGCCAGCCGGGCAGCCGCTCGGGCTCACGGATCTGGGCCAGGTTCTCCACGAGTCGCAGCCACGTCGTCTGGACGGCGTCGGCGGTCTGCGCCTCGCTGAGCCGGAAGCCCCGGGCCACCGACCACACCAGGCCGCCGTACTCGTCGACGATCCCCTGCCACGCCCGCTGGTCCCCCCGTGCCGCCCGGCGGACCAGGTCGGTCACCTCTGCGGTGTCCATGGCGACTCCCTCTCCCAGGACGGCGACGTCGCCGTCGGGGAGGAGCGTGGGAGGGCCGTGTTAGCGGGGCGTCAGCCAGATCGGCCGTCCGTGCCAGCCGGGCGTCAGCCGGTCGAGGAGTTCGCGTCAACCGAGTATCAGCCGGAGCCGGCCGGCCGGCGGCGCCGGAGCTCCAGCCGCCGGGCCAGTTCGACGGTGCGCGGCTGCGGCGGGGCGCCGAGGTCCTCGAGCACCGCCAGACAGCGACGCAGCTGCCGGCGCGCGCCGGCCGGGTCGCCGGACTCCAGCAGCGCGGCGACGAGCAGCTGGTGGGCCTCCTCCGACCAGTCGTCGATCCGCAGGGCCCGCTGCCCCAGCGCCCGGGCGGCGGCGGTGTCGCCCCGGGCCAGGGAGAGCTCCCCGGCACGGATCGCGGCCGCCACGAACCGACCCCGCAGCCGGTCGCGCTCCCACTCCAGCCAGTCCCCGCCGCTCACGTCGGGCAGGTAGTCGGTGTCCCAGAGGGCGAGCGCCTGACGGTAGGTGTCCAGGGCGGCCGACGGCGCGCCCTGCCGCTCCAGCCGCGCGGCCTCGTCGAGGTGGCGCTCGAACAGCACCGCGTCCACCTGCAGCGACTCGTCGACGACCAGGTGCAGCACCGGGCCGGTGCTGCGGACGAAGTACGGCGGGTCGGACTCGCAGCGGTCGGGCTCGAGCAGGCAGTGCAGGTAGGCGAGGGTCACCCGCAGGTTGCGGGCCGCGGCGACCTCGTCGAGGTCGGGCCACAGGTCGGCGGTGACCGCTGCCCGTGTCGGCCGGTCGTGGGTGAGCAGGTAGCCCAGCAGCTGGCGCACCCGCTCCCGCCGCAGCTCGCGGGCGACCACGACCGCGCCGTCCCGGCGCAGCTGCATCGGCCCGAGCACCCGCAGCTCCAGCGGCGAGGGCGGCGCGGCCGGCACCTCCCGCAGCAGCCTGCGGGCCGCGGCGGCGACCGGCGCGGGACCGCCGCTGCTCCGCGCCCGCAGGACCGGCCGGGCGCGCGGCCCGAGCTCCTCCACCAGCGCCCGTCCCTGCTGGAACCCGGCGGCCACCATCCCGAGGGCCAGCTCCGCCGCCCACGGCGCCGGCAGCACGGTGCGCACGACCGCGCGCGCCTCGGCCGACAGCTGCCGGACCGGCTCCAGGGCGCCCCCCTCCCGGACGGCGACCAGGGCCCGGGCCAGGTCGAGCACCGGCTCGAGACAGCCGGGCGGCGGCTCGGCGTCCCACTGCGCGCGCAGCTCCGGGAGCAGCACGTAGAACAGCGGCAGGGCCGCCGAGGCCACCAGCTGGACCGCCCGGCGACGGCCCATGCGCAGCTGCTGGACCGACCGCAGCGCGGCGGCGGCCGCCGTCTCGTCGCCGGCCGAGACCGCGACCACGGCCTCGGCCACGGCCGCCGCGACCGGCGCCCAGGCGACCGACGAGTCGGCGAGCGCGGCCCGCGTGGCGCGCAGCAGCTCCGCGGCCTCCGCGTCGCGACCCAGGACACCGAGCAGCATGACGGCGTAGGTCACGCTCTCCGGCGAGGTGCGCACCCGGGCCGGGTCGATGCCGGCGAGCAGGTCCGGCAGCACCTCCGCGGCCTCGTCGAGCCGGCCGCGCAGCAGCAGCGACTCCAGCAGCAGGCACCGGATCTGCACCACGAGGTTGGGCGCCGGCTGCTCCAGCGCCGTCCGGGCGACGGACTCGGCGGCCGCCGCGTCGCCCAGCGCGCGCAGCAGCAGGTGGCCGCGCAGCCACTCCTGCACCGGGCTCAGTGCCCTGCCCGCGACCAGCGCGGGGCTGGCCAGCTCGGCCTGGACCTGGGCGGGGGTGCGGGCGAGCAGGCCGCGGAACAGCGGGATCCAGCTCGCGGCACGCTCGTGGCCGTGCGCGGCCAGCTCGGTCAGCCGCTCGATGACGCGCTGCATGTTCCGGCCGTCGCCGCGGCGGAAGGCCACCTCGACCAGGGCATTCAGGCACGCGACGCGCACCGGCGCGACGTCGGGCGCCAGTGCGAAGGCGCGCTCCAGGATCTCCTCGGCGGCGTCCGGGCTGGCCGGCTCGGCGACCATCGCCGACAGCAGCAGCCCCTCCGGGCTGCCCTGGACCGCTGTGGGCAGCCGGCGCAGCCAGACGTCGAGCACGTCCGGCGGCACGAGCGGCGTGCCCACCTCGCAGACCTCGACCACGAGCTGCCGGACGTCGTCCCAGGCGCCGGCCTCGGTCAGCAGGTTCGCGGCGTCGTGGTAGCGCCGGCGGCGGGCCAGCACCAGGCCCGCGGTGCGGCGGGCCTGCGCCAGCTGCGCGGGGTCGAGGTGGCGCTGGAGGACCTCGGCCCACAGCCCGTGCAGCGACCACCAGCCCGACGGGCCCCGGACGACGAGCGGGAGCCCGTCCAGCAACGTCTCGAGCCGCACCTCCTCCCCGAGGAGCGCGGTGGCGAGCTCGTCGTCCGCCCCGCCGACGGCGACGAGCACGGCCAGCGCCCGGCGCCGGTCCGGCGAGAGCCGGCTGAGCAGCTCCTCCCACACGTAGCCGCTGATCGCGTACGGGCCGGCGGTCGCGGTCAGCTCGGCCAGCGCCGGCCAGCCGCCCACGTCGCGCAGCAGGTCCGGTGCGACGTGCCGGGACGCCGCGAACGCGGCCACCTCGTCGTCCTCGAAGTGCAGTTCCTGCTCGCCGACGACGACCGCGTCCCCGTTGGCCAGCAGCCGGGCGGTCGGCAGGAGCAGCGGCGGCCGGGAGGCGAGGACGACGTGCCCGTTGCGGGGCAGCTCCTCCACCAGGCCGGTGACGAAGTGGCCCCCGGGCGAGGCGGCGTCCACCAGGTGCGCGTCGTCGAGGATGAGGGCGACGTGCTGCGGCGCGGCGCTCCAGATGGCGTCGGCGACGGTGACGGCGGCGTCCCGCGGGTCGTCGGGGACCGGTGCGGTGACGCCCACGGCGGCGAACGCCCCCGAGGCCAGGAAGGACAGCGCCGTGTCGTCGCGCTGGCAGGTCAGCCAGCGGTCCTCCCCGAGCGGCGACAGCGTGTTCTCCTGCACCGCCTGGGCCAGCAGCGTCGTCTTGCCGAACCCGGCGGGGGCCACGACGGCGGTCAGGCGTCTCTCGAACCGGGTGTGCAGCCGGGCCAGCAGCCGCGGCCGGACGATGAGCCCGCGGTCGGCAAGTGGAGGTGCGTACCGGAGCGCCCGGCTCATGGGCCGACTCTAGGTGACGCTCCGCCTGCGGACACACGCTTCCGGCACGACCGCGTCCAGCTGCGGGCGGCGTGGCTCGGGCACGGCCGGCCGCGGTCGGCGGAGGGCGTGCACCAGCCGGGTCATGTGCTCGCTGGGTGCGACGCCGAGCTCGTCGGCGAGCAGGGCGTGGAAGCGCTCGTAGGCCCGCAGTGCCTCGGCGAGGTTCCCCTCGGCGAGGTGGACCCGGACGACGGTGCGGTGCGCGCTCTCCCGCAGCGGCTCGGCGTGCACCGCGGCGTAGGCGGCCTGCAGCGCGTCACCGTGCCGGCCGGCGTCGGAGAGCCGCTCGGCCACCAGCTCGAGGGCGTGCATGCGCAGCTGGCGCAGCCGCTCGCGCTCCAGCAGCACCCAGTCGTCGAACCAGCCGGGCAGGAGCTCCCCGCGCACGCTGCAGTCGGGCACCTCGACGTCGTCGAGGACGGACCCGGGGTCCTGCACCCGGCGCGCCCAGTCCGTCAGGTCCCGCACGTCCACCCGGACGCCGTCGGCCAGCGCGAGTGAGCTCCCGGTGACCTCGACGAGGCCCGGCGCCGCCTTGTGCAGCCGCCAGAGGGCCGACCGGAGACTGCCGTTGGCGTGGTCCTCGGGCACGTCGGGCCACAGGTGCCCGGCGATCGCCGCCCGGGGTGGGCGCCCGGACAGGCAGAGGTGGGCCACCAGGCGTTGCGCGCCCCGCGGCAGTCCCTCGACCGACCGCGGGCGCTCCGTGCCGAGCTGGAGGCAGAACCCGTCGAGCAGCGTGATCCGTGGGGCCGGGGCGACGGTCACGTTGAGCACCCCCTCGAGCACCTGTTGGTGACGTGCCGGGAGAGTCAGGTCCCTCGGAGCCGGAATGGTCGGGGTCCCGGGTTGACGGTGTCAATCCGTTGCGGTTCCGTCACTCAGAAACCCGTCGAGCCAGTGACGCACCGCGTCGAGCACCTCACTGGGAGACGCGGCGACCGCGATGGTCCGGTCGTCCGGGGCGCCGTCCCGGCCGACGGCGCTCACGCGGGCCCGGAAGCGGTCCGTCCCGCCCTCGAGCCAGACCCGGACCAGGAGCGCCGCGCTCCGCTCGTCGCTCACGGCGACCTCCCGCATCGTCGGTGCCGCAGCGTGGGACCGGCGGGAACGGGTCGGGCACCTCCCCGCTCCCCGGACGACGAGCATCCCGGTGACCGTCGGAGAGCACACTCCCCCGATCGGCTGAGGACGGTCACCCGGCGGTGGCCCGGCCCACGGCTGATGACAGGGACCTGTGCCTCTGACCTGGGACGGCGGCCCGGCGGACGCTGGACCCACCGGATCCGCACGCCGCAGCAGGGAGGGGTCGTCGTGTACGTGGGTGTCGTCCACACGATCAGGGACGCCGACGCCTGGGCGGAGATGATGCGCAGCGTCGGCTCGGACGGCTTCCCGGAGGGCTTCGAGCTGCTCGCGACCGGGACGGCCCAGGGCTCGGGCCGGGCGATCTGCCTGTGGCGCGCGCCGGGTGTGGAGCAGCTGCGCGCCGCCCTGGACGAGCGGGCCGGCCGGTTCGCGGTCAACGACTGCTTCGCCGTGTCCGACGAGTTCACCCTCCTGGTGGGACGGGGCTCCGAGGCGGCGAGCGCCTGAGCCCGCCGTCCGGACCCCGCCGGCGCGGTCGGGAGACCTCAGTCGTCGGCCGTCGCCGGGGCCGTCGGCAGGTCGGGTGCGAACTGGGCGCGGGCAGCGTCCACCGCCGCGGCGACCTCGTCGTCGGTCGCCGTCCGCCCCGCGGTGACCACGCCGGCCCAGGCGGCGATCGAGCGCTCGGAGAACCGCTGCACCTCCAGCGTGCCCTCCCAGGCCACCGGGTCCTCGACGACCTCGCCACGGAGGAAGAGGGCGAGGGCGAGCACCGTGACGTCCCAGCCGGGGCCGACGTACAGCCCGCCGGCGCCGCTGCCCGCGAGCTCGACGGGCACGCTGTGCGCCAGCTCGAGCAGCGTCGCCTCCCCCTCCGCCGACAGCTGGACGCGCACGAGGCTGACCGGAGCGCCCCAGGTGACCGTGAGCGACCTGGGCGGGTCGCACCGCCGGATCTCCCCCTCGGTGTTGCCCTCCAGCCGGAAGCTGCCGCCCTCGCGGAGGTCGCCGGAGAGCGGAGCGGCCCAGCGCGCCACCCGCTCGGGGTCGGTCAGGGCGTCCCACACGTCCTCGACCGGCGCCTCGTAGCGGCGCTGCACGGCGACGACGACCAGCTCCGTGCCGTCGTCCACCCGCCTGCGCACGTCCCGGCGGGTCGCGGTGAGCTCGTCGAGCAGGTCCCTCATGGTCTGTCCTCCGTGTTCGCCGCGGGACGGTCGTCCGCCGGGGTCCGTGGGATCCCGGCGACGGCGCGCCGGGCGCCGGCGCCACGGGCCAGCTCGGTGGCCAGCGCGTCGAGGTGCTGGTCCCAGGAGCGGGAGAAGCGGCCGATCCACTGCTCGACCTCGTGCAGCGGCGCGGCGTCGACGGCGTACAGGCGGCGGGTGCCCTCCGCTCGCACCCGGGCGAAGCCGTTCTCCCGCAGGACCCGCAGGTGCTGGGACACCGCGGGCTGGGAGATGCCGAACTCCCCGTGCAGGGTCGCGGCGAGGTCCCCCGCGGACCGCTCCCCGTCGACGAGGAGCTCGAGGACCCGCCGGCGGACCGGGTCGCCGAGCACCTCGAACGCGTACACGGACCCACCTTCCCGTGTCCCATCCTATAAGTCGAGGCTTATCAAGGGGGACTTGAGAAGCCGTACCCGGGACCTTGGGACCTGGTGCCCGTCGCGCACCCCGGACAGCCTCGGGCGATGGACGACGGCCGCAGCGCTGCCAGCCCGACCGCCGAGGTGGTGCCGCTCGACGCGGCGTTCTTCGCCGACCCGCACGCCCTCTACGCACGGCTGCGCGTCGAGGAGCCGGTCGCCCGGGCGGTGACCCCCGTCGGCCTCCCGGTCTGGCTGGTCACCCGCTACGACGACGTCCGGCAGGCGCTCGCCGACCCGCGGCTGTCGAAGGACGCCGACGGGTTCGCCCGGACGCTGGAGCGCCAGCCGGTGCCGCCCGAGAACCGCGCGGTGTTCGCCCAGGAGCTCAACCGGCACATGCTCAGCACCGACCCACCCGACCACACCCGGCTCCGCAAGCTGGTGGGCCGGGCGTTCACGGTGCGGGCCATCGCCGGCCTGCGGCCCCAGGTCGAGGCGATCGCCACCCGGCTCGCCGACCGGATGGCCGCCGGGCCGGCGGAGGTCGACCTGCTCGACACCTTCGCCTTCCCGCTGCCCATGGCCGTGATCTGCGACCTGCTCGGCGTGCCCGACGCCGAGCGGACCTCGTTCCGCCGGTGGTCCAACACGCTGCTCACCTCCGACGGCGCGGTCGACGAGCGCACCGCTGCCGGGCTGGCCATGGCGGAGTACCTGACCGCCCTGGTCGCGGAGAAGCGGGCCCGGCCGGCCGACGACATGCTGTCGGCGATCGTCGCGGCGTCGGAGGACGCCGACCGGCTCTCGGCCGACGAGACCGTGTCGATGGCCTTCCTGCTGCTGGTGGCCGGCCACGAGACGACGGTCAACCTCATCGGCAACGGTGCGCTGGCGCTGCTGCGCCGTCCCGACCGGCTCGCCGAGCTGCGCGCGCACCCCGACCTCGTGCCGCAGGCGGTCGAGGAGTTCCTGCGCCTGGACGGCCCGGTCAACCTGGCCACGTTCCGGCACACCACCGCGCCGGTCGAAGTGGGCGGCACGACCATCCCGGCCGGCGAGGTGGTGTTGGTGTCCCTGGCCTCGGCCAACCGCGACCCGCACCGCTACCCGGCCGCCGACGAGCTGGACTGGCACCGCGAGGCCGGCCACCTGGCCTTCGGGCACGGCATCCACCACTGCCTGGGCGCCCCGCTGGCCCGGCTGGAGGGCGAGGTCGCGTTCCGGACGCTGCTCACCCGCTTCCCCGACCTGGACCTGGCCGTGGACCCCGACGAGCTGACCTGGCGGCAGAGCATCCTGATGCGCGGCCTGACCCGCCTGCCGGTGCGGCTCCGCTGACGGTGCGGCCACCAGGCACGGATCCTGGCCGCTCGACCGCCGATGACGGCGCGGTGGTCCGCGCCCACGGCTGCGGCCGTTGACCGTCGCGGGCGGATCGAGGAACGTTCACGGGGCCGGACACCCGCGCCCGACGCGGCCGAGGAATCCCGTTCGGTTGCGCTGCGCGGGGCGCGGCCCGGTCATCTCCACTCCTCGAAGTCAGCAGGAGGCGACCAGCGAGCGCCAGCATCGAGACGAAGAGCATGGACCGCCCCGACGAGTCGCGGACCCCGGACAAGACGAGCGTGGGTGTCGTCCACCTGGGCGACGCCACCGTGGGTCGCTTCACCCTCCAGCCGGGGTGGAGGTGGTCGGACTGCATCAAGCCGGTGGCCGGCACGGACAGTTGTCAGGCGGCGCACCTCGGGTACGTCGTCTCCGGCACGATCCACATCGCCGCGAACGACGGCGCCGAGGCCGACCTCAGCGCGGGTGACGCCTACCGTCTCGAACCCGGCCACGACGCCTGGGTCGTGGGCGATGAACCGTTTCGTGGCGTTCGAGTTCGAGAGCAAGACGGCCGAGACCTACGCCAAGGGCTGACCCGACTGCTGAGGTCATCAACGCGCTCCGATCCGCACCGGAGCGGATCCACTGACACGATCTCGGTGGGGTGGGCCGCTCCGGTCCCGGACCGGCGACGGGCGTCACCGGGAGCACGAGCTCGCGAGCAGTCCGAACACCCCGCACTCCGGGTGCCACGTCGATGGCGATCTCGGATCGGACGTGTCCCCTCAGTGGACCACTCACAGACTTCTGCTCGCCCACTGCCGCCTGTCCAGACCAGGTCCCGCAGCTGCCGGCGGGTGGCGCCTCGGCGTAATCGGTTCTCGACGCTGTACGCCGTTCCAGTGACGTGCCTGCGCGCGCGGATCGGGTCAGCGAGGCCCCACCGGGGACGCGGGCGCCGTGTCCCTGATGGGGCCGCTCACCGCGCCTCAGCACGTCGGTTGTGTCGAAGGGTCAGTGCGACCTGGATCAGCAGGGACACGCCAGCCGCCCCGAGGAAGTAGGGCAACGGGCTGGCATCGCCTCCGAGTCCGCGTGCGCCGAGGAACAGCAGCGGTATGCCCACGAGTGAGAGCACGGTTGCCCACCCGGGTGGCCGAACCGGGGTCACACCCAGGAGTGGAACGCGGCGAGTGCCTGCCCGCACGATGACCATGAGTGAAGGCATGACAGTGCAGAGAGTGGCTACCACGAGCGCCAGCCACCACAACGACCTGCCCATGACATACGCCTACACCGACGGCCCCCACCGGAGCCGGTGTCCCACCGCATGCAACCTGGATGAGTGACGAGGTGTCGGGACGCCGCTCGCTCCGCCGGTGTCCCGCAGTGGGCTGCTGTGGGCACCGGCGGCTCTGGGGACACCGGTTGAACACCGATCTGCGGCTGGGACACCGAACTGCTTCGGCGCGCACCATCCGGTGCGGAGGACCAGCAGCCCTGAGTCTCGCGTACGCCCGGTGATGGGTGTATGGCTGTTGCGTGAGCAGTCGGGAGACCGATTTCTTCATCAGCCACGCCGGTCGGGACACCGGGTGGGCGGAGTGGCTGGCCTGGCAGCTGCAGGAGGCCGGCTGGACCGTCGAGCTGGATGTGTGGGACTGGGCCCCGGGCGAGGACTTCGTAACCCGGATGGAGGCGGCGTTGGAGCGGGCGGACCGGCTGCTGGCGGTGTGCACCGAGGCCTACTTCGCCTCCGCGTTCGGCGGCGCGGAACTGCGCGCGGCGTTCGCCGCGTCCGCGGCGGACGAGGGGCGCATAGTGCCGGTGCTGGTGGAGCCGGCCACCCTGCCCGCGCTGTACGCCTCGCTGATCCGTCTGGATCTGACCGATCTGGACGAGGCCGCGGCGGCGGCCCGGCTGCGGGCCCGGTTGACCAGGGCCCGCCCGACCGGCCCACCCCCATTCCCCCGTGGAGAACCGGCGCGGAGGAACAGGCCGGGCGACCGGCCGGGATTCGCCGGCTCCCTGCCAGCGGTGTGGCGGGCGCCGCCGCGGAATCCGTGGTTCACCGGCCGGGACGGCATGCTCACCGAACTGCGGCGGCGGCGGCTGCGCGCCGGTGCAGGCACACTGGTGGTGCAGGCGCTGTACGGGCTGGGCGGAGTGGGCAAGACCCAGCTGGCCCTGGAGTACGCGCACCGGTTCGCCGCCGACTACGACCTCGTCTGGTGGATCGACGCCGAACAGCCGGTGCTTATTCCCGACCAGCTGGCCGCCCTGGCCACGCGGCTGAACCTTGCTCCCGGGCCCACGGTGGCCGACACCGTCGACCGGCTGCTGACCGAGTTGCGCGGCCGGGACCGCTGG
>DASQNB010000779.1:0-2580 GCA_035645175.1 Geodermatophilus sp. | reverse complement strand
CCTGCTGGTGCGTGTCTGGGTCGCTGTCACCGGATCCTCCTCAGGACTCGGGCGCACGCGCCTCGTCCGTTCTCGACCGGAGCCGGGTCGACGACCTGGCCACCTCGCTCCGGCATCGGGTAACCGCAGCATGGTGTGCCGAGCGCAACACGGCAAGGAGAGAACGAGATCGCTCGGAACGGCGGTGCTGCCGACGCCTGGAACGGCGGTGCTGCCGACGCCCGAACCGGCGCCGCCGCGGTCGGACCGGCGGCCGGAGCCGCTATGACGGGGACCACGACACCGGCGGGCGTGTCCGACACAGTCCGTTGCCGACTCGCGGTGATCCGGCACCGTCCCGTCCCCGGGCCGGACGCCGAGTTGTCGCCGGACCGGGTGGTCAACAGAGTGGGCCGGGCTGCGGCCACGGGGGTGTGTCGCCGCAGGACGCCGCGGGAGCAGACCGTCCGCCCGCGACCTCGCGCCGCGGATGCGCCCGCAGCTCCCGGCTCCTCGACGGAGAGGAACACCATGAGGACACCCACCCGATCGACCGTCGTCCCCGCGGCCGCAGGGCTCACCGCGCTGTGCGCCGCCGTGCTACTGTCGCCGGCCGGCACGGGTGCTGCCCGCGCCGAGGCCTGCGAGGAGGGCCCCGGCACCGTCGTCGTGACCGACGGCGAGGACCTGGAGGAGGTCCTGGACGCCGCGGCGCCCGGCACGGTCGTCGTCCTGGACGCCGGTGGGTTCACCGGTGAGATCCGCGTGGCGGCCCCGTCGGGTGCCGCCGCGGAGGACTGCGCGGCAGCCGACGGCGAGGAGGCGGACGGAGAGCCTGACGGGTACGTCGAGACGGCGTACCTCACCGGGTACAGCCTCGAAGACAACTCTCCCGCCGGGACCCGCAGCACGTCCTCGGGCCGGAGCGCCGGCGGCACCGGGACCCACGCGGACCCCATCACCCTCGCGGTCGGGTACGAGGGCGGGGACGAGTTCCCGGTCGGGACCGTGTTCTACGTGCCGCTGGTCCGCGCCTACTTCGTGGTGGAGGACCGCTGCGGCGCCTGCTCGGAGCCCCGGTCCTCGGCGGACTACACCATCGACCTGTGGGTGGGCAGCGACCCCGACGACTCCTGCATGTACGAGCTGACCGGGGCGCACACCGTCGTCCGCGACGCCGGCCCCGGCTGGGCGGTCGTGCCGCGCCCGTACGAGCTCGGCAGCGACTGCCGGACGTTCGGCGAGACACCGACGCCGGCCTGACCCCGCACCGGCGCCGGGAGGGCGGGTCAGGCGGCGCGGACCTCCAGCGGCAGCCGGCTGACGGCGACCATCGTCCACGGGTTGCGCTGCTCCACCGCCTCGTCCGCGGCCACCTCGACGTCCCGGTAGCGCTCCAGCAGCAGGCGCAGCGCGACCCTGGCCTCCAGCCGGGCGAGCGGCGCGCCGAGGCAGAAGTGGATGCCGTGGCCGAAGCTCAGGTGCGGGTTGGGCGTGCGGTGGACGTCGAACCGGTGGGGCTCGGCGAACACGCGCTCGTCCCGGTTGGCCGCGGTCAGCCAGGGGATCACCACCTGACCGGCCGGGATGGTCACTCCCGCCAGCTCGGCGTCGGCCGTGGTCATCCGGGCCAGCCGCGGGAACGGCGTCCGCACCCGGAGCACCTCCTCGATCGCCGCCGGCAGCAACCCCGGGTCGGCCCGTACCTGCGCGACGGCGTCCGGGGCGTCCTGGAAGCAGACCACGCTGTTCCCCAGGGTCGCGGTGGTCGTGACGTGCCCGGCGAGCAGCAACAGCCCGACGAAGCCGATGATCTCCTCGTCGGCCAGCCGCTCGCCGTCCACCTCGGCCTGGACCAGCTTGCTCGTGAGGTCGCGCCCCGGGCTGGCCCGCCGGGACCGGATGTGGTCCAGGAAGTAGGCGTTCATCTCGCGCATGGTCGGCGCGACAGCCGTCACCGCCTGCTCACTGGCCGAGCGCAGCGACTGGTCGGGATCGACGTCCTGGCTGAACAGGACGTCGGCCCACCTGCGGAACAGCGGCCGGTCCGAGGCGGGGACGCCGAGCATCTCCGCGATGACGATCACCGGCAGCGGGTAGGCCAGCGCGTCGATCAGGTCGAACCGCTCATCGACCTCGTCGAGCAGCTGGGTGGTCAGCTCGGCGATGCGCGGCTCGAGGTCGGCCACGACCCTCGGCGTGAACGCCTGGCTGACCAGGGTCCGCAGCTTCCGGTGCTGTGGCGGGTCCATCTGGACGAAGTTGCCGCGCTGGAACAGCGCGAGGTCGTCCTGCGCGGGCCGCAGGACGGTGATGTCGGAGGAGAACACGGCCGGGTCGGACAGGACCGCGCCCACTTCCGGGTGCCCGAGGACGTGCCAGCACTGCTGCGTGTCGTCGAAGTGGACCTGCCCGCGCGCACGACCGGCCTCCAGCCAGGCGAGCAGGTCCTCGAACGTCGGTCGGGTGGTCGTCATGGCCGCTCACTCCCCTGGTGCGGAGCGCCCTCGTCCCCCTCACGGCTGGGGACGGAGAGCGGCTCCGGTCGTGGGCCTCGCCCCTGGTGGAGGCCGCGTGGTGGACGCTCGCCGGCCGGCAGGC
>DASQNB010000778.1:0-2645 GCA_035645175.1 Geodermatophilus sp. | reverse complement strand
TGGTCACGGGGGCCCCCTTCCGGGGTCGTCGGCGAGTGGTGAGGAGTCACCCCCGGCCGACGGCTCCGTGAACGGGCTACCGGCAGACCTCGGCGCCCCCACGGCTGCTCGGCAGCCGGGGGCGGGGAAAGGAGGTCACGTACTCCGGCACAGATCGAAGGTAGCGCTCCACGGGCGACACGTCCCGTGCGTTTCGCTGCCGCCCCAGCGATGGCCGCGAGCGTCACGAGCACCGCAACCTGCTCGCCGTCGGCCGGTGCGGCAGGTGACCCGTTCGTGGCGGCCCGACCGCAGTCACCGGCGTCCACCCGGCCGCGGCGCCGGCTTTTCACCCCCAGTCGACGCCGTCCTGTCGACCTCAGACGGACGTGACCCACCTCGACCACTCGTCCTGGCGGCGGTGACCGCGGGCCGACCAGAGCCGCTGGCCAAGCTCGTTGCGGTCGAGCACCATCGCGTCGATGCGCCGGGCGCCGAGGGCCCGCAGCCGCTCCTCCGCGGCCACGATCCGGGCGTCGGGGTCCCGGGCGATCAGTGCCCGACGGCTGCACGGGTGTCCACCGGACGGCCGGCGTTCTCGGCCGCGTCGCGCCAGAGGCCGACAAGCCCGGCGACGTCGGCGGGCACGGCGGTCCGGAGCCTGAACGAGGGCATGGCACCATCCTGCAGTCCGCCTCAGCGCTCCCAGAGCTGGACGAGCAGGTTGGTCTTACCGGCGGGGAACTCGTACCCGGCGGTGACCCGCAGCCCGGCGTCCTCGAGGACCCCGTCGTCGTCGGTCGACACCACCTCGCCGCGGATCATCCGGCGGACCAGCCACACCCGGTCGGCGGTCGCCGGGGCGTCGTCCGGAGGCAGCACGACGTCGGGCCGCAGCCGCGGCGCCGCCGTCCGGACGTAGTGGTCCAGCCCGGTCGCCGAGCGCTGGTCCGCGGCCACGATCGGCTCACCGGCGCGGTGTCGCTCCGCCAGCAGCGCGACCACGTCGTCGGCGCGCTCCCGCGGCTCGCGCTCGGCCAGCGGCGCGGCGGCCAGCAGCGAGCAGGCCACCACCAGTCCGGCGACCGGCACCCGGGCGGCGCGCGGCACGGTGAGTGCGCCCACCGCCGCCAGCACGCCCAACCCCAGCAGGCCGGCCAGCAGGTAGCGGGGCAGGTACACCGGCCGCACGAACTCGGCCGCGAGCAGCAGTCCCAGCGGCACGAGCACCCAGCAGAGGCCGACCACCCGCACCCCGGTGCCGCGCAGCGCACCCAGCACCGCCAGCCCGAAGGTCAGGTACAGCAGCGGCGTCGACCCGCCGGTCCACGCCTCGACGGCGAGGTCGGCCAGCGTGCCGCCGGTGTCACGCAGGTGCTCGGCGTTGCGCGCGCCGGTCCCGTTGAGCAGGTTGACCCCGACCAGCCCGACGGCCGGCAGTGCCGCCGCCGCACCGGTGAGCGCGACCGGCAGCGCCCGCCGGCCGCGCAGCAGCAGCGCCGCGACGACGAACGCCGCCAGCGCGGTGACCGCGTACCAGTGCGCCAGCCCCATCCCCGCGCCGGCCAGCCCGAACAGCAGGAGCCCCCGCGGCGGCTCCTGCAGCCAACGCACCAGCCCCAGCAGCGCACCGCCGGTGGCCAGCACCGCCAGCCCGTAGCTGCGCGCCTCCACCGCCTGCTCCAGCAGCAGCGGGTTCGCCGCCAGCAGCACGCCGGCCAGCACCCCGGCCGCCCGCGACACCAGCCGGGTCACCGCCCGGGTCACCAGGGCCAGCCCGCCGGCGGTGGCCAGCAGCGACAGCACCCGCAGCGAGGTGTCCCCGCCGAGCCCCGGGAGCGACATCCAGGCGTGCACCACGACGTAGTAGGGCGCGTTGTACGACGGCGGGACATCGACCAGGTAGCTCGTCGTCCCGCGACCCTCCGCGATCGCCGTGAAGAGCTCGGCGTAGGACCGGCGGCCCACCTCGGCCGTGAACAGTTCGTCGAACCAGAGTCCGTGCCCCGGCGCCAGCAGCACCGCGCCGAGCAGGACGACGGCCAGCGGCGGCACCAGTTCGAGCACCGACCAGCGGGACGGCGACGGCCCGGGAACCGGCTGCAGCGGTGCGGACACCCGTTCCGCCGTCGTGCTCACGCCGAGCAGGTTAGGCGACCCTTCCCGGGCGGCCGGAGCTGTCACCGGCGCGCCGTAGTGTCCGGGGCCGACAGCCGGGGGAGGGGAGCGGTGTCACCAGGCCCTGCACCACCGCCGACGTCGGAGACGGTCGCCCGGCGGTTCCGGGGTCAGCCGCGCCGCGACACCGCGCACGAGCTCGCGGTCCGACGGCGGCTGCACGCGCGCGGCGTCCGCTACCGCGTCGACGTCCGCCCCTGTGCCGCCACCCGGGCGCGCGGGGACTTGGTCTGAGACAGGACCACCGTGCCCCCCACCGCTCGCAGGCTCGCGGCGGGACCTTGCACGGTGGCCATGTACCGAAGGCCAACCGCGAGTGGTGGGTCGCCAAGCTCGCGGACAACACGGCCCGCGACCGGCGGGCCGACGCGGTGCTGCGCGCCGGGGGCTGGCGGGTGCTCCGCTTCTGGGAGCACGAGGACCCCGACGCGGTCGCCGACGCGATCTGCGCGGCCCTGGGCCGGCCGCCGTCCGGGCCTTGAGGGATC
>DASQNB010000777.1:0-1694 GCA_035645175.1 Geodermatophilus sp. | reverse complement strand
ACGCCCAGTCCTGCGGTGGCCGCCAGCTCGACGACGACGGGCAGCCGGTCCGACGGCTCCCGGCGCCGGGAGCCGTCGGACCGGCTGCCCGTCGTCGTCGAGCTGGCGGCCACCGCAGGACTGGGCGTCGCGGGTCCGCGGCTGCCCGCGGTGGGCGTCCTCACCGGCGTCCTCGGCCAGCTGGCCGCGTTGCACGCCCCCGGCGAGCTGGGGCTGGCCCTGCTGACCACACCCGAGGGGCTGCCCGACTGGGCCTGGCTGCGGTGGCTGCCCCACCTCGCCCCGGAAGCCGTGCACGTCCGCTCCGCTCCCCCGGCCGACGCCGCTGAGGAGGACGCGCTGCGGTGGCTCACCGCCCTGCTCTCCCGGCGGACCCCGGGCGAGGACGGCATCCCCGGCTGGGTCGTCGTGCTGGTCGACCGGCCGGTCGGCCCCCGCCTGCTCGCCGCGCTCCGCCGGGCACGCTCCGCCGGGGTCGTCCCCCTCACCTGCGGCTCCTCGGCGGCCGAGCTCCCCGGTCCGGGCGACGCCGTCCTGGAGCTCCGCGGGGAGACCGGCGAGCGCGCGACCCTCCTGCGGGCCGGTGCGGGCGAGCGGCCGGTCGCGGCGGTGGACCGCCTGCCGCGCCGCGTGGCCGCGCAGCTGGCCCGCGACCTGGCCGCGCTGGCACCCGCCACCTCCGACGGAGCGCTGCCCCGGCAGGTGCGGCTGCTCGACCTGACGAACGCCGGGACGGCGGCACCCGACGGCGCACCGTCCGGCGGGTGGTCCCGGGCGCGGGACGCCCTCGTCGCGACGCTGGGCCGCACCGCGACGGGGGACCTCGCGGTCGACCTGTGCCGGCACGGGCCGCACGCCCTGGTGGCCGGGACCACGGGCTCCGGCAAGTCCGAGCTGCTGCAGACGCTCATCGCCGCCCTGGCCCTCACCCACCCACCCGACCGCTGCTCGTTCCTGCTCGTCGACTACAAGGGCGGCGCGGACTTCGCCGAGGCCGCCGCGCTGCCGCACACGGTCGGCCTGCTGACCGACCTCGACGGCGCGACCACCGCCCGGGCCCTCCGGTCGCTGACCGCCGAGCTCACCCGTCGCGAGACGCTCCTCGCCACCCACGGCGCACCGGACGTCGCGGCCCTGCCCGACACGGTGCAGCTGGCGCGTCTGGTGATCGTGGTCGACGAGTTCGCCGGGCTGGCCGAGGAGCTGCCCGCCTTCCTGTCCGGGCTCGTCGGCATCGCCCAACGGGGTCGCTCGCTGGGCGTGCACCTGGTGCTGGCCACCCAGCGGCCCGGCGGCGTCGTCTCCCCCGAGATCCGGGCCAACTGCACGCTGCGGATCTGCCTGCGCACGACCGACGAGGCGGAGTCCCGGGACGTGCTGGGCACCGGGCAGGCCGCCGTCCTGCCGGTCGACACCCCGGGCCGCGGCTACCTGCGCGCCGGCGGCGGCGCGGCCGTCCTCTTCCAGGCGGCGCGGGTCAGCGGCGGCCCGCGGGACGTCGGGGACACCGGGCCGCGGGTGACCGCCTGGCGCTGGCCGGCACCGGCTGCTTGGGCAACGGAGGAGGTGCCGGCCGGGCACAGCGACCTCGCCCGGCTCACCGGGGCGCTCGTGCGCCGGGCCGCCGAGACCGGGCTCCCGCATCCGCACCGGCCGTGGCGTCCCGCCCTCCCCGACCGGCTGTCCGCCGAGGA
>DASQNB010000776.1:0-1578 GCA_035645175.1 Geodermatophilus sp. | reverse complement strand
GGTGATCGGCGCCGGCGGCCTGGGGCACGTCGGCATCCAGGTGCTGCGCGCGGTCACCGGCGCCACCGTCGTCGCGCTCGACATCAGCGAGGAGAAGCTGGCGTTGGCGTCCGAGGTGGGAGCGCACCACGTGCTGCGGTCCGACCCCTCCGCCGTGGAGGCGATCCGGTCGCTGACCGGCGGGGTGGGCGCGCAGGCGGTGTTCGACTTCGTCGGCGCCGCGCCCACCGTGGAGATTGCGCGGAAGACGGTGGCGATGGACGGCGTCGTCCAGATCGTCGGGATCGGCGGCGGGCTGCTGCCGACCGGCTTCTTCTCGACGCCGATGGGGGCATCGGTCCGCGCGCCGTACTGGGGCACCCGGACCGAGCTGATGGAGGTGCTCGACCTCGCGCGGGCCGGCGCGGTGCACGTCGAGGTCGAGAAGTACACGCTGGACGAGGCGCCCGAGGCCTACCGCCGCCTGCACGAGGGCGCGGTCCGCGGCCGCGCCGTCGTCATCCCCGGGGACTGAGCCGCCTTCTCCGGCCGGATCAGCCCGGCCCTGGGAGCCGGTAGGCGTGGGCGCGGTGGGCGACCCGGACGACGAGGATCCGCCGGTCCTCCTCGTCCACCTCCATCAGCACCCGATAGTCACCACGCCGCGCGCTACGGAGCCCGGACAGGGCGCCGGTCAACGGCTTGCTGAGGCGGAGCGGGTTCTCCGGGAGGACGGTGGTGAGGAACTCCACGATCGCCGTGGCGACCTTGGTCGGGAGTTGACGCAGCTGCCGTCGCGCGGCCGAGGAGACCTCGACCGTGAACGGCTCGGTCACTCAGCGAGCCCGAACTCGGCTCTCAGGTCGTCACCCGACACAGTGCGCCCCTCACGCTGCTCGGCGCGAGCGTCGTCGACGTCGGTGCGGACGTCGGGCTGCGACAGCCAGAACAGTGTCTCGTGCAGGGAGTCCAGGTCGGCCTTCGCCATCAGGACGGCGGCCTCCCGGCCATGGCGCGTGATGGTGACGATTTCGTGCGTCGTCTCGGCCGCCTCCACGAGGGACGACAGCTTGTCCTTGGCCTCGCTCAGCGGGATCGACGTCATGGAACCAATATTAGCCAGAGTTCTGGCCATACCATCGGCAGGGCGCGCACGGTGTGTGCACCGTGCTGTCCTCCGACGAGTCGGTGGCCGGGGACGGCGTCGTCGGCATCGGCGGGCGGGCTGCTCCCGACCGGCTTCTTCTCCACGCCGATGGCGGCGTCGGTGCGCGCGCCGTACTTGGGGCACGCGGACGGAGCTCATGGAGGTGCTCGACCTCGCGCGGGCCGGCGCGGTGCACGTCGAGGTCGAGAAGTACTCGCTGGACGAGGCGCCCGAGGCCTACCGCCGGTTGCACGAGGGAGCGGTCCGCGGCCGCGCCGTCGTCGTGCCCGGGGACTGATCTCCGTGGGCTGGATCCGCCGGCACCCGGCGCCGAGCCGTGGCGACCGCCGGGTCACCGGCGCTCGTCGACGTCTCTCCGATGGCCGACCTTGACGACGAGGACGAGCAGTTCCCCGTCACGGATGTCGTAGACGATGCGGAGGTCGCCGGTC
>DASQNB010000775.1:0-2623 GCA_035645175.1 Geodermatophilus sp. | reverse complement strand
CCCACCGCGCTCTGCTCACGGCGGGAGGCCTCGGCCTCGGGTGAGGACCCCTCCGGCCGGTCGCCGATCCGCGGGTGGACGGCGATCGCCAGCTCGACCTCCTCCCAGGGCAGCCCGCGGACGGCGTCCTCGGCGCGGGCGACCAGCGCCTCGACGTCCGGGTAGGGCCGCCCGGCCACGACCGCTGCGGCGAACCGGGGCGCGGCGTTGCACGCCCGCAGCGCCTGCACGGCGCGGTCGGCGGGCTCGGCGTTGAAGTCGTCGAGGGCGGACATGCGTCGAGGATGGCAGCCGCCGTTCCGTCGGTGGAACCGCGACGTGGCAGGGTCGACGGATGCCGCTGCCGGAGGACCTCTACGCCGAGCTGGACCGGCGGCTGGCGCCGGTCGACGCCGCGCGCGCCGCCGCCTTCCCGGGCGAGCGGACGACGCGGCAGCCGGTGCACACCTGCTACGTGCCCGCGGACGCCGTCGCCCCCGGCCTGGCCGCCGACTGGGGCGCCGCCGCGCTGGCAGCCCTCGACGAGCACGGCCTGCCCGACCTCGGCCACCCGCCCGAGCTGCTCGAGCAGGTGCTGCCGCGGGTGCGAGCCAAGCTCGGCGCCGAGCCGGTCGAGGACCTCCGGGTGGACGCCGAGGACGGCTACCGCGGCCCACCCGGGGCCGAGGACGACGACGTCGCGCGCGCCGCGGCCGCCGTCGCCGGCGACCTGGCCGCCGCCAGCGCCCCACCGTCGGTCGGCATCCGGGCCAAGTGCCTGGAGGCCCCGACCCGGCGGCGCGGCGTCCGCTCCCTCGACCTCTTCCTCGGCGGGCTGGCCGGGACGGCGGCCCGCGCCACGGTCACGCTGCCCAAGGTGACCGACGTCGAGCAGGTGCGGGCGTTCCTGCCGGTCCTCGACGCGCTGGAGGCCGCGCACGGGGTCGGCCTCGACCTGGAACTGCAGGTCGAGACGCCGCAGGCGGTCGTCGGACCCGACGGCACCGTGGCCGCCGCCGCGCTGGTGCACGCGGCCGGGCCCCGGCTCACCGGCCTGCACCACGGCACCTACGACTACAGCGCCGCGCTGGGGATCGCCGCGGCCCACCAGTCCTCCGACCACCCGGCGCTGGACCTGGCCAAGCAGCTGATGCAGGTGGCCGTCGCCGGCACCGGCGCCGTGGCGGTCGACGGCTCGACCAACGTGCTGCCGGTCGGCGACCGCGGGCAGGTGCACGCGGCCTGGCGGCTGCACGCCGGGCTGGTGCGCCGGGCGCTGGAGCGCGGCCTCTACCAGGGGTGGGACCTGCACCCCGCGCAGCTGGTCACCCGGTACACCGCCACCTACGCCTTCTACCGGGCCGCGCTGCCCGCCGCGGCGGCCCGGCTGGCGGCCTATCTGGAGCGGGTGGACGGCGGCGTCCTGGACGAGCCGGCCACCGCGCGGGCGCTGGCCACGGTCGTGCTGCGCGGGCTGGACTGCGGCGCCCTCGACGACGCGGAGGTGCGGACGGTGACCGGTGTGGAGCGCCCCGTGCTCGAGCGACTCGCCGGGCGCGCCGCGCGGATCACCCTGCCCGCAACCGGCAGTGGCGGCCGCCGACCTACCATCCCCTCGTGATGGCGGCCGTGACCGAGCGTGCGAGGTCACGCGGAGAGGGAGCACCGCCGGACGCGGAGCCGACGAGCCGGGGGCACCTCCCGCTTGCGGGGGACAGCGAGGAGGGTCGGTGACCGACGAGGACCCCGGCAGGTCGCTGTTCGCCGGCGGCGGCGAGGTCGGCCGGGCGATGGCCGGGACGGACTGGTCGCAGACCCCGCTCGGCCCGCCGGAGCAGTGGCCCTCCGGACTGCGGCACACCGTCCGGATCCTGCTGACGTCGCGCTTCGCGATGTGGGCCGGCTGGGGCCCGGAGCTCTCCTTCTTCTACAACGACGCCTACCGGCACGACACGCTGCAGACCAAGCACCCCTGGGCGCTGGGCCGGCCGGCGTCGGAGGTCTGGGCCGAGATCTGGCACGACATCGGGCCGCGCACCTGCGAGGTGCTCGACAGCGGCACCGCCACCTGGGACGAGGACCTGCTGCTCTTCCTGGAGCGCAGCGGCTACCCGGAGGAGACCTACCACACCTTCTCCTACAGCCCCCTGCCCAGCGACGACGGCGGCACCGGTGGCCTGTTCTGCGTGGTCACCGAGACCACCCAGCAGGTCGTCGGGGAGCGGCGGATGGCCACGCTGCGCGACCTCGCGGCGGCCCTCGGGGCCGCCCGCTCCGAGGCGGGTGTGCTCGCCGCCGTCGAGGAGCAGCTCAGCCGCAACCCCGCGGACCTGCCGTTCAGCGCCACCTACCTGCTCGACGACGACGGGACCGCCCGGCTGGGCAGCGTGACCGGTGTCGGGCCGGGGCGCTCGGCGCTGCCGACGGTGCTGGCGCCGGGGGGTGCGTACGACGAGCAGCTGCGTCGGGTCCTGGCCGGCGAGGTCGTCGTGGTGGACGGCCTGGACCGGCGCCGCCCGGACCTCCCGACCGGCGCGTGGGAGGTGCCCCCGGTGCAGGCGGTCGCGCTGCCGATCGCCTCGTCGGCGCAGGACCCCGGCCCGGTGGCCGGCTTCCTCGTCGTCGGCCTCAACCCGCACCGCCG
>DASQNB010000774.1:0-7051 GCA_035645175.1 Geodermatophilus sp. | reverse complement strand
CCGTAGCCGGTGCCGCGCGCGTACACCAGGGCGCCGGTCGGCACGCCGTCCTGCTCGACGACCGTGACGCCGTCCACCCCGTCGGGCCACCTGCCCTCGTGCGGCAGGTCGAAGACGCCGCCGCGGCGGGTCAGCAGCCCGGCGCGGGGCCGGGCCAGCAGCTCGTACAGCTCGCCGACGACGGCCAGGTCGGCCGGCTCGCCGGGGCGCACCCGGACGCCGGGCACCGGGGCCGACGGCAGCGCGGCGGTGTCCAGGTCGGCCCGCTCCAGCGCGCCCACGACCTCCCACCCCAGCCGCCGGTACACCGCTGACACGGTCGGGTAGAGGGCGCTCACCGCGGCGCCCCGCTCCCGCCCGCGGGCCAGCAGGTCGGTCAGCAGGGCCCGCGCGACGCCCGTGCCGCGGTACTCCGGCAGGACGGCGACGCCGCCGACGTCCGCCGTCGCCACCGCCCGGCCACCCCACCACTGCCGGTGACCGGTGTCGGTGGCCTTGCCGACCAACCGGCCGCGCTCGTCGAACGCGCCCAGCCGCAGCACCCCCGCGACCGGCCGCAGCGCCCGGTCCGGCGCCGTGGCCGGCCCGCCGAAGGCCAGCCGGCCCAGCTCCCACGCAGCCGGCAGGTCGTCGTCGGCCAGCGGCCGCACGGTGGGGGTCACGCGGCGTCCCGGGCCAGCCCGGTCGCGACCGGTGCGGTGCGGCTCCGCAGCAGCGGCGCGCCGGCGAGGGCGACCAGCGCGGCGACCGCCGCGGCCCCCGCCGGGACGGCGAACGCCGACTGGGCACCCCACGCGTCGACGGCGGCGCCCGCCAGCGCGGACCCGGCCGTGACACCGAGGGTGAGCCCGGTGGTGGTCCACGACAGCGACTCGGTGAGGGCGGTGCGCGGCACCCGCGACTCCACCAGCGACGTCCCCGAGACCAGCACCGGCGCGATCGCGGTGCCGGCGACGAAGCCGGCGACCACCAGCACCGCCAGCGACCCCACACCCCACAGCACCTGCGCCGCCAGGCCGAAGGCGACGGCGGTCACCAGGAAGCGCGCGCTGAGCGACCCGCGCAGCCGGGCGACGCCGTAGAGCAGACCGGCCAGGAGGCTGCCGAACGCGTAGACGGCCAGCGCGAGACCGGCGAGCGCCGGGGCGCCCTCCTCGTCGGCGAACCCGACCACGACGACGTCCATCGCCCCGAAGACCGTGCCGACGGCGGCGTAGGTGACGGCGACGACCACCACGGTCGCGTTGAGCGCCGCCCACCGCCGGGACGGCGCGCCGGGGTCGACAGGCGCGACGGCGGGCTCGGTGCCCCGCTGCTGGGCCAGCCAGAAGCCGCCGACCGCGCCGAGCGTGATCCCGGTGAGGAAGCCGGCGGGCGGGGCGGCGAGCGTGGCCAGCAGCGTGACCAGCGGCGGGCCGACGACGAAGACGACCTCGTCGACGACGGCCTCGAGGGCGAAGGCGGTCTGCCGGCGATCCGGCTCGGCCAGCGCCTCGGCCCACCGGGCACGCACCAGCGAGCCGATGTTGGGCCCGCTCGCGCCGCACAGCGCGGCCAGCACGAACCAGGTCCACAGCGGCGCCCCGGTGGTGACCGCGACGACGAACGCGACGCCGGAGAGGACGTAGCCGGTCATGGCCACGCGCAGGACGGCGCCCTGCCCGCGGCGGTCCATGGCGCGCGCCCACTGGGGGCTGGCGACCGAGAAGCTGAGCGCGAGCGTGCCGGAGACCGCGCCGGCCAGGCCGTAGCTGCCGGTCTCACCGGCGACGAGCAGGACCGCGCCCAGGCCCAGCATGGGGATGGGCAGCCGGGCCACCCACCCGGCGAAGGAGAACGCCACCGAGCCGGGGACGGCGAACAGGCGGGCGTAGGGGCTGAGCACGGTGCGGGGTGACACGGGACGTCTCGCGCTTCCTGGCCACAGGCGAGTGCGGGGGTGCCCGCCGGTCTCTCGGGTGGCCCCGCGACGGTAGCAACGCACCGCCACTGCGCGCTGCCGCGATCGGGACGGCCGGTCGCGCAGCGACGAGACTGCCGGAGTGCAGTCGAGCAGCGCAGTACACCGATCGCCGTACCGGCGCCGCCTCGTCGACCGGGCCGTGGCCCACCGCGCGGGCTTCGACACCGCCCGCGCGGAGAGCAGGGTCTCGGCCTACGTCTACGGCAACGTCCTCGTGCTCGCCGCCGTCGTCGGGGCCTCGCCGGCTGCGGTGGTGTCGGGGACGGCGGTCGTCCTGGTCGCCGGCACGGTGCTGTCCACCTACGTGGCACATGTGCTGGCGCACTCGATCGGGTCGATCTTCGGTGCGGCCGAGGACTCCGACCGCTCGGCCGTCGCCAAGCAGCTGCGCGACGCGGTGCCCGTGCTGAGTTCCGGGGTCACGCCGGCCGTGCTCCTCGCCGCGACCTCGCTGGGCTGGTTCACCGGTCTCGTGGGGCAGACCCTCGCCAGCGCCGTGCTCGTCCTCCGGATCGCCGGCACCGGCCTGGTCTACCGACGCCTGCGCGAGGACGTCTCCCCCGGTCGCGTGCTGTGGGTGGGCTGCCTCGCCGCAGCGGTGGCCGCCCTCGCCGTCGTCCTCAAGCTGACGCTCACCCACTGAGGCGGGGCACGTGGAGCGACGGGCCCGACCTCCCACTCGCCGGGTCCCTCGGCACACTCGACCGGAGCGCCGGGTCCTCGCTGCCACGGCGCGCCGCCACCTGGGTGCATGATCGTTCATGCACTCTGGGTGAGCGACCGCACACGCGGCGCACCCCTCGTGAAGGAGTCCCGTGTCTGCGTCCTCCCGTCCGCGCCTGCTGGCCCTCCTGCTCGGTTTCGCCGTCCTGCTCGCCCCCGGCACCGCCACGGCGGGGGGCGGTGACGACCCGGCCTCCTCCGACGACGGCGGTGGGACGACGGCCGCCGCGACCCCCGGCGACTTCGCCGTCACCGTCAACGGCCGGACCACGAACCCGGCGGCCGGGGCGGAGGCGCGGCTGCGCGACGTGACGCCGACCGGCCCGATCGCCGTCCGCGGCCGACACGTCACCTTCACCATCGACCCGGCCACGCTCGGCGTGTACGGCTACACGCTGACCGGCGCGCCCGACCCGCAGCGGATGGTGACCGGCCCGACCGTCGTCTTCGCCTCGAAGGTGCCGCAGCTGACCGCCGCGCAGCTGCGCGGCGTGCGGATCGGCGAGCTCCGGCTGCGCGACGGCGTCCTGGTCGCGGAGTTCAGCACCGCGGCCGGGAAGCTGAAGGTGCAGGCCAAGGACGCCCCGCAGGGCGGCATCTTCCAGATGGAGCAGGAGTTCGGCGGCCCGGTCGAGTACGTGCACACCCTCGGCCCGACGCTGTTCTACTTCGTCAACGAGTACACCGGGAAGGTCAACTTCGGCGACGGTGTCGCCGGCGACGCGACCCACCAGATGCTGCTGGGCAAGGACAGCCCGCAGGTGGCCACCAAGACCCACCAGGACGGGACGACGACCCGCTGGTCGGTCGCCTCGGGCGGCCGGATGGGCGGCGTGCTCGGCGAGGACGCGATCGAGCTGTCGGCCGGCGCGACGAGCTGCACCAGCGACTGCCAGGCCCGCAACCGGATCCGCGGCTCTGTGCCGGTCCCGCCGGAGCCGGTGTCCCCGACGCCGATCGGCTGACGTGCGCGGGGACGACCGGGGTCCCGGTCGTCCCCGCACCGCCGGTTCGGGGAGGGCGCACCGTCGTCCTCCCGCACTACATTCGAGGTGTGACCTCGACCAGTTCGCTCCCGGACCCGGTGGTCCGCCGCCCGGACCCCGCCCCCGGCACCGGTGGGCTGGTGGACCGGCACGGCCGGGTCGCGACCGACCTGCGGGTCTCGCTGACCGACCGGTGCAACCTCCGCTGTACCTACTGCATGCCGCCGGAGGGCCTGGACTGGCTGCCCAAGGTCGAGGTGCTCACCGACGAGGAGATCGCCCGGCTGGTGCGCATCGGCGTCGAGCAGCTGGGCATCCGCGAGGTCCGCTTCACCGGCGGTGAGCCGCTGCTGCGCCCCGGTCTGGTCGGCATCGTGGCCGCCGCGACCGCCCTGGAGCCCCGGCCCGAGGTCAGCCTGACCACCAACGCGATCGGCCTGGCGCGGGTCGCCCCCGCGCTCGCCGCGGCCGGGCTGGACCGGATCAACTGCAGCCTGGACACCGTCGACCGCGACCGGTTCAAGCAGCTCACCCACCGCGACCGGCTCGACGACGTCCTCGCCGGGCTGGCCGCCGCGCAGCGCGCCGGGCTGACGCCGGTCAAGGTCAACGCCGTCCTGCTGCGCGGGATGAACGAGGGGGACGCCGTCCCGCTGCTGGACTTCTGCCTCGAGCACGGTTACCAGCTGCGCTTCATCGAGCAGATGCCACTGGATGCCCACCACGCCTGGACCCGCGGCGAGATGGTCACCGCCGAGGACATCCTCGAGCGGCTGTCGGCGGCGCACACCCTCACCCCCGACACCGAGGAGCGCGGCTCGGCCCCGGCCGAGCGCTGGCTGGTGGACGGCGGCCCCGCGACCGTCGGCGTCATCGCCTCGGTGACCCGCTCGTTCTGCGGCAGCTGCGACCGCACCCGGCTCACCGCAGACGGTCAGGTGCGCAACTGCCTGTTCGCCCGGGAGGAGTCCGACCTGCGCACGCCGATGCGGGACGGCGCCACGGACCAGGAGCTGGCCGACCGCTGGCGGATCGCCACCCTCGGCAAGCTGCCCGGGCACGGCATCGACGACCCGAGCTTCCTGCAGCCCGCGCGGCCGATGTCGGCGATCGGGGGCTGACCGTGAGCCACTCTGCCGACCTGCCGGATCCGCCGGGCGGAGGCCGACCATGACATCGTCCGTGACCGTGCGGTACTTCGCCGGTGCCCGCGCGGCCGCCGGGGTGGAGACCGAGACCCGGGACGCCGGCACGCTGCAGGAGCTCGTCGGCCAGATCGTCGAGTCGCACGGCGAGCGGCTGGAGCGGGTGCTCACCGCCTGCTCGTTCCTCGTCGACGGGACCCAGACCCGGGACCGGTCACTGGCCCTGCAGCCGGGCGCCGTCGTCGACGTGCTGCCGCCGTTCGCCGGAGGCTGAGAAGGGCCCCGTCCTGCCCACCCTTCGGAGAAGGACCCCTGCCCCCCACCACTCGTAGAAGGACCTTCTCCCCGAGCCCCTCGTCGAAGGACCTCCTCCTCCCCACCCCTCGCGAGCTCGGGGTGGTGCCCTGGAGGAGGCCGACGCCAGGAGAGGGCCGGGGACCCTGCAGGGGGCCGGCGGGGCCAGGGCCGCGGGAGCCGACCAGAGTCACGAGCGGCTGACCAGGCCGGTCGGCCCGCAGTCGGCGGACAATGTGGCCATGAGCATCTGGGAGAAGGCGAAGGGCAAGGTCGACGAGATCGTCGGCCGCGCCGAGGAGGTGTACGGCGAGTCCCACGGGGACGCCGCGGCGAAGCTGCACGGGGAGGCGCACCGCATCGAGGGCGAGACCGAGGTGGAGGCCGCCGAGCGCGAGGAGACCGCGGGGGACGCCCGCCCGGACGACGGCGGCAGCCGAGGCCACTGACCGCCGTCCCAGGAGGAGACCCTCCTGGGACCACGTGACGCACGCGTCGGGCACACGGAGAGGCATGCGGACCAGCACGGGGATCGGGGACGTGGCGCCCTGGCACGACTTCGCTGCGGCGGCCTGCGGGGCTCTGGAGTTCCTGTACCAGGAGCTCGGCTGGGACGTCTGGACCGTCACCCAGGTCGTCGGCGACCGCCAGGTGGTCCTGCAGGCGCACCCGGCCGGGACGCTGCCCCCGGGGACGTCGCTGCCGTGGGCGGAGAGCTTCTGCCGGCTGATGGCGACCGGCGAGGCGCCGCGAGCGGCCACCGTCACCGCCGCCGTCCCGGAGTACGCCACCCGCACGCCGCCCCTACCGGGGCCTCGGGTGGCGGCCTACCTCGGCGTCCCCCTGGTGACCGCGGACGGCGAGCTGTTCGGCACCGTCTGCGCCGTCGGGTTCCGGGCCCGGCCGCGCAGTGCCACGCGGGACCTGCCTCTGGCGGAGCTGGTGGCGCGGATGCTGAGCACCCTCATGGCCGCCGGGATGACGCCGCCGGACCCGGTCGAGGGGAGCATGCGGGCCCGGCCCGGACACCCGGAGGAGTCGGCGGGCTGAGGGACCTTCCTCGTGGAACGCGCCCAGGTCCACAGTGGACACCAGGGGTGAGCCCACGCCCGTCCTGTGCGTCTGAGCCTGTCCTGCGCCGGCTCGGATGCGGTCCGACAGGAGGCCGTCGATGACGAGGTCTGCCCGGCACACGCCAGCGCACCGGACCCGCAGGGTGGCGCTGCTGCTCGCGCCCGCGGTGGGGATGCTGGCCGCCACCGCCGCTCCGGCCGCGGCCCAGCCCGAGGGCGACGACATCATCGTCCTCCCCGGCGCGAGCTCGGCGGAGGGCATCGCCGAGGGCCGCGGCGACACCTTCTACGCCGGGGACCTGTTCCGGGGCGACATCTTCCGGGGGGACCTCGGGCTGAGGACGGCGGAGCTGTTCATCGACGCCCCCGAGGGCCGGATGGCCATCGGCATGTTCGCCGACCTCGAGCACGAACTCCTCTTCGTGGCGGGCGGCGGCGCCTTCCCCGGCGCTCCGGGCAACTCCCCGGGCCTGGCGTACGTGTACGACCTGTGCACGGGCGCCACGGTCGCCACCTACGAGCTCGGCGACCCGGGTGGGTCGTTCGTCAACGACGTCACCGTCACCCCGGACGGCGCCTGGTTCACCGACAGCCGGCAGCCCCGGCTGTACTTCGTCCCCGTCCGGGACGGCGAGCCCGGAACGGCGCGGACCCTGGAGCTGACCGGCGGGGCGGCCGAGCGGCCCGCGGACTTCAACCTCAACGGGATCGCCGCCACCCCCGACGGCGGGACGCTCGTCGTCGCGCACTCGGCCAACGGCGCCGTCTACACCGTGGACCCGGAGACCGGGTCCAGCACCCGGATCGCCGGGGTGGACGTGCCGAGCGTGGACGGCATCCAGCTCGAGGGGAACGATCTCTGGGCGG